>DAOQRQ010000019.1:0-17162 GCA_035355815.1 Ferruginibacter sp.
TACAATGGGCGGGTAGTATTATTCAAATATAAATATTAGGGCCGATAAATTTTGGCACGGGAAAGAGATAAAAGCAGCGCTGTAAAAAAATGAATGAATCAACAGGCAACACAGCTTCTCAAAACTTGCGGCAACTGGGTATAGTATTCCCTTTATATAAAATCTATATTTACCCATTACTTTCCATTAACCACTAAATCAAACTAAGCATGAAAAAATTATCGCTGCTGCTGGCAGCAACCCTTTGTTGCGCCACATTGCTTGCACAAAAGGAAAAGGACAGTAAAGAACCTGCTCCTTTAAAGAACATGGTAAAGCTGAACCTGCCGGCGCTGGCATTAAAGAACATCAGCATCCAGTACGAAAGAGCGGTAGCCCGCAAAGTGACCGTTGCCGGAACATTCCGCTACATGCCCACCGGCAGCATTCCGTTAAAAAGTGTTTTCGTTGACCTGGCCGATGACCCGGACACCGAACGCCAGTTGAACAATCTTAAAGTAGGCAATATTGCTTTTATGCCTGAAGTAAGGTATTACTTCAGCAAGAAAGGAGCCTTTCGTGGATTTTACCTGGGGCTGTTTGCAAACATTGCAAGGTATAATGCCGACCTGGTATTTGAATACGACGATGCCTCGGTAACCAAAACCATCCCAATGAGTGGAAATGTAACCAGCATAACCGGCGGATTGATGATCGGCGCTCAATTCAAACTGGGTGGAAGGGTTTATTTAGACTGGTGGATACTGGGTCCCAACTACGGCAGCTCCAACGGAAGCCTGAGCGGAAAAAAATCAATGAGTCCTTCCGAACAACAGTCGTTACGGGATGAATTGAATGACCTGGATATTCCCCTCACAAAATTTACCTATACGGTTGATGCCAATGGCGCCAACATGGATATTAAAGGTCCCTGGGCAGGCATACGTGCCGGTATCAATATTGTTTTCCGGTTTTGATCTTTTCAATACAACCAGAAGATGACATCCTGTTTAAGGATGTCATCTTTTCTCAACCTGGCCTGTAAGCACATAAGTCTTGGTACTCGGCATGAGTAGAAAAAATTCGACCCCCCGTCCGTTTCTTTTTACCGATATTATTATTTAGGTTAGCTGTATCATCCACTGCCTTCGAAATAACCGTTTGGCATTATCTCCCCACAGCTTCTCAACAATTCCCTGTTCAGGCATAATTTATTTAGAGGTGATGTACAGCATCACCGGAATCAATACCGGCGCATTGCTTTTGGTAAAAGGAATATACAGGTGGTAAACCGGTGTTTTAACGGTTGTAAATACCAGTGAAACACGGGCGGAATATTTTTTTGTTGGCCGCATCTTTAGGGAAGGTTAAGATTCATCTTCTGTTTTATGATGATTGGCTGACAGGAAATTATCACTACGTGTATTAGCAATAATAAAATGGCCGGGGAAATGTGAGGTCTCTCCTGATTAAAATCCTTAACGATTGTGAAGAACTGAACCGGGTAGTTCCGGGAATTGCCTGTAATAAATGTTACCATAAGAAGCCATCGGAATTTTCTATTAAAACTTAATCTATGCGCAACAAAGCATCAAATGGGAACCTGGAAGTGTACGCCGTGGCAGGTACACATACCGTTGTTCTGTCGTTCGACTATGTAAATAAGCCACAGGGATTACTGGGTTTTGCCGTGGAAAGAAAAGACCTGGGAACCGGTAAACGTATCTGGCTCATGGGTCAAAAATGTTTTAAGACTGTTATCCCTGACCCCGTAAAAGGGCAGCAGTATCCAACACACCTGCATCCTGTTCAGAGTTTTATGTGGAAGGATTTTACGGTTCAGCCGGGCAGCAGCTATTCCTTTAAAATCACGCCGGTGCTTGGTAAACCAAACCAGTTGCAATACGGGCCGCCGGTTGAAGTTACAGTAACCGCCGAAAAGGAGTGGGATGGCAAACAAGGCGTGTATTTTAACCGGGGTGTTTCGGGAAGCCAGTCTTATTCAGAAAATTTTCCGAAAGGAAAGATCTCTGATATGGATGACGCCACCAGAGAACGTGCACTTACGTGGTTATCCCGTGGTTTGTTTGAAGGACTCCGGGACTATATCGCAAGAGCCAAACCCGGCGAATACCTGTACGGGTGTTTTTATGAATTTAAAGAAGACCGGACCCTGGGCTTATTAAAAGAAGCAAAGAACAGGGGGGTGAATGTGCTGCTTATTGCTGATGGAAAACAATACGGCGATGAGAACCTGGAAGCCGTACGCCGTGTTGGAATAACCCGGCTGGTAAAAAAATGGAGAACAAAAGCGAAGATCCCCCATAATAAATTCCTGGTACACTGCAGCAAAACCGGGAAAGCAACAAAAGTGTGGACAGGTTCCACCAATATTTCTGAAAAAGGAATCTTTGGCCAATGCAATACCGGGCATATTATAACAGACGCAGTCGTTGCGGATAAATACCTCAAATTCTGGAATGCTCTTTTGCAGGATCCCACCAAGGCAACACTGGTTACCGAAGTGATGAACCTGCAGGCTGATGTGACTGCCGGTAATCTGCCCGATAACAGCATTACCGCTTTTTTCAGTCCACGGGATTCACTTACCATGCTGGATGTGTATGCCAGGCTGGTGGAAACGGCCGGTGAGCTGGCTTGCGGAATATTTCCTTTTAATATTGATATGCGTTTTCAGAATGCATTTAATACCCCTAAGAATTTTCCGCGGTACGTGATTGTAGATAAAGGACATAACAAATTTGAACCCAACGATTCAGATCTTGATGTGGCTGTTGGGGCAGCAATAAAAAACCCGGTTGATCAATGGCTGGCAGAAAAATCTTCCGGAAGTTTATTCTATGGCGGCACCGATTATGTTCACAATAAACTGCTGGTGATTGATCCGCTGGGTAAGAACCCGGTTGTGGTAGTAGGATCTGCAAATTTATCAGAGCCGTCTACCAATGCCAATGATGAAAACATGCTGGTGATAAAGGGAGCCGGCTACCGCCGGGAGATGGATATTTACCTGACCGAATTTATTCGGTTGTTCGATCATTTCAATTTCAGGGAATGGCTGAATTCTCCTGATGGAGGTACATTCAAACCTTTCCTGGAAGAAGCGCCCGCAGCAAACGGATTCAGCTGGGTGGATAAATATTTCGATAACCCGGAGTACCTGAGTTACAAAAGGAAGATCGCCTTTAAAAATATGATCATCTAAAGCAGGATTCACAGAAAAACAGAAATACGAATACGTATGTGCTTAAATTATTCAAAAGACTGGCTGCATTTTCTGTCAGAAGTAGACAATGCCAGAAGTGATATCCGTTTTCCGCCGTTGTTGGCCGCCTTTCCAACAACTTACATTATCTTACTTATCCCGATATTATTTCTTAAGTTAGCTGTACTATACACTACCTGTGAAATTAGCCAGTGCATTATCCCCGGTAGTTTTAATTCCCTGTTAAAGAATTTATCTAGTGACTGGCGGGCAATATCAATATTGCAAGGGGTAAAATGCAGCTGAGGAATAATTAAAAAACTGAATTTAGTTTATGGCATGGACAACCAAGAAAAGAGCCTGTAAGGCATTGTACTTCTCTCTTCAAAGGGCAAACCAGTATGACCTGCTCACAGAATTTGATGAGGCGGGAAAGCTAAAGATGAAAGACCTTCTGTTTTATAATGCAAATTCCAGTGACGATCTAAGGAGACAGGAAGCAACTATTTTATCGTTCCGCCTCAATAATGAGTTTGTCGAAATTTATAAGGCTAAGTTCGAAGATGACGAAACAGAAGCCGGCAGTATTTTCAAAATGACCGAATTGATGCTGAAAGAGAATAAAACCGTAGAAAGCCTGTGTGACGTGGTTGATGCCTGCTACAAATTCAGGGATGAACAGAAAAAATAACCGCCAAAAAAATTAGTATGCCTGCCAGATCAATACTGACGATACTTTTATTCTTTATCTCAACAAACCTGTTTGCACAGGAAAACGTAAAAACTGAACTGTTAAAGATCTTCCAGCGAATTGACCCTAAGGAAGCCGAAAGCCTGAGTATTTCGGCAGTAAAAGAAATTTTTTCAAAACCCGACCTGTTGAATGATATTTTCTCTAAAAGCCTCGGGCTGCTTGAAAAAAAACCATCTGCCCCTTATAAATTCATCAGGGACCTAAACCTTAAACCCAAAGCTTTTCAGACCGACAGCTTCCCGGTTTCGCTGGGATTTGAATACAAGTATGACAATAGCTGGACAAAAAATAAAAAGACAGGAAAATCGCTTTTTCTTCAGAATTATGATCTTGTCTTTAATGGAGAGGTTGCTTTTAAAAAGAAACAAAACCCTAACAACTTCCTGGAATCATCTTTTTCTTATGAGGGTGCATTTATGTGGGGCGGGCAACCAATGAAAATTGATGATGCTACATCAGATAAAATACAGGAGATAGAGGATTCCATCATTGAAAGAAGGCAACGAAAAGAACCTTACCTGGACCTGTATCAAAAAGTGAACAGCTTAATAACCGTTACTGACCAGTTTTACCTGGGTATAAAAGGGAAATTTGCTTTTGAGTCAAACCAGGATTTCACGAAAAGGCAGTTCTCCCCGGGAGTACTTATCGGGTTTGGTGCAAAAGGGTGGAATAAAAATGAAGCGCTGCGGTATCTGAATATATTAGATTATCCATTTGCCCTAATACGACTATTAACCGGAACCGACGCTGCGTTTAATGTTTATGGCGCAACATTCCCTTCTTTTTTGTTTGGTATTGATTATGTAATTCCCAATAAAGACACGGTCAGAAAAACCCTTATTGGGAACGATGACCCTTTTTCGAGGTTAAGGTTTGAAGTGGGATTTAAAACAAGGGTAGCAAGGATAGGGAAGGAGGTCATTCATTTCAGCTCAAATTTCAGGTGGTACCAGGAGCTAAATCCCAATAATGCTATAAAAATAAATAAACTCGACAGGTCCGCTTTCTTTGTGGCTTCTCTTGAATCATATACCGGTTTATTCGTCAGCTATACCACCGGTAAACTTCCTTTCGACAGAAAAAATGATCAGGTATATGCATTAGGGTTTCGGTATAACCTGGGGAATATGAAAGATAAATAACCCCATCCTACTCATCCTTCAAAAACAAAAACTCTGCTTTAGTTATCCAGGAAATGCCAAAAGATATCAAGGCCAGCGATTCGAACCAGAATACCAGGTTAAAATTAGCGCAGAGTTCCTCTAGCCAGATCATGCCGATTGCAATGGCTGCGATACAGCCGATCATCACCAGGCCGCATACCAGGTAAACCTTGTTGCGGCTTTCTTTTTGGCGGGTTACGTGTTTGCCGGGGTCGGTCCTCCGGAAAAGAAAGATGGAAAAGATGATGAATACCGTAAAAAGAAGCAGGGCAAAAACAAAGTGCAGGATATGAACAAACTCATTACTGCTGGTGGTTGGGCATAACGCCACACCCAATGCAAATACACAGCCCAGGTTGGCGGTAAGGCTGTCGGCCTTATCGTATCCTTTATAGGCCATCAGGAAAAAACCGAGTACAAACAATACACCCACCAGGATATCGCCGGCGGTTCCGTTATCGTAATAATCACTAACGGAAAACTCGATCTTCAATGTTTCATTGGCAACCAGGTTACCAATGATCAGCAGTACAGGCAACAATACACCAGTGGCGCCAATCAGGATACGCAGGGCATAGTAGGAAATTACCTGGTCGTTCTTTTCGGGCGTTTTTACCCCGGGCATAAGATCGTTGTTCATTGTAATCGTTTTAGCGTGGGCAAATGAATGCTGTTCGCTAAAATACACATTTCTGTTGGGGTTAACAGTCTGTGACCGGTGGTTCATAGTAAATACAGAGTCTATTAACCTCAAACCTGAAACCTCTATACCGTTTTTTCACCCTGTCCATTCTCCGTTAATATACCCTTGATATGCTTTTATGCCCGGCGCATATTTGTACTAACGAACATGGTACACAAAAGGGGTATTGGTTGGGGTAAATACATAGGCTAATTTTAAACTTTAAGCAGATGAGAAAAACAGAAACTCCGCTAACCAGGCGTGAAAAGGAAGTACTGGCGTTACTGGCCAAAGGCTCTTTGTACAAAGAGATAGCTCAGCGGCTTTCAATATCCCTCGATACGGTAAAGAAACACTGTAAGAATATTTACCAAAAACTAAATGTCCGTAACCGTACGGAAGCAAGCAATCATTTCAATTCCAGGAAAGCCGCATAACACAACCGTGTTGTGAAAACCAGATTTTAAATACAAAATTCATCAAGTATGAAAAGAATTCTGCTTACACCTGTTATTGTATTAAGTGTGTTTGTTGCCGCAGCACAGCCTACGGCCGGACTGGTGGCCTACTTTCCTTTAAATGGGAATTTTAATTCTACCACCCCTACCAATATTGCCGGTACCATCAATGGCGCCACACCTACCACCAATATAGCCGGTACAGCCAATAGCGCCATGAACTTTTTAAATCCCGGCAGTACGGTTCCCCAGTTTGGAACACATGCAATAAATGCCAATACCAGTTTTGGGATCAACCAGGATTTTACGATAGTGTTCTCCGTCTATGCCAATTCACCCTTTGTGCATACCGGGGGATTCTACGACAACAATCTGAATACCAACGGGCCAGGGGTATGGTTCTGGAATGCCAATGGTTATCCGCAAATACAATTCAATTTCCGCAACAGCAGCGTAGGTACCACAAACGGCGGTTTTGCGATAGGCGCATGGAAACATGTTGCCTGTGTAAGATCGGGTGGTTCAATCATGATATACATCAATGGCGTTTTGAATGTTACCGGAGTGGTGGGAACCGGAACACCTGTGTATAATATACCAGCCCGCTTTGGTACTATGTCGTATTATTTATATTCACCACCGGAATATAACGGCTTTAACGGGAAAATGGATGAACTGCGTATTTACAACCGGGCCCTTACTGCCGCCGAGATCATAGGAATGAGTGGCGGAGCACTTCCGGTGAAACTCACATCGTTTACTGCTTCAGAAAAAAACAATACCGTTACGGTAAAATGGCAGACACAGTATGAACAGAACAGCAGCCATTATAATATACAGCGAAGCACAGATGGCGTGAACTTTACCGATGAAGCAAGGGTAACAGCCGCCGGAAATTCAAACCTGCCGCTCAGTTATTCGCATAACGATCTGCTGCCTGCATCGGTTCAATCTAAAAAGGCGGTCTTTTACCGGCTTCAGTCGGTTGATAAAGACGGACAGTTTTCTTACAGCCAGGTTGTGATGCTGCGCCTGGATATGAAAGAAATGGAACTCCTTGTTTCTCCTAACCCGGCCAAAGACATATTGCAGGTACAAACCGGAAGTACGGTAGCCGGAGAGGCCGCACTCGTTATTTCAGATGCAGCAGGCCGGCAGTTGTACCAACGGAATATTGTATTGCAGCAGGGAACCAACAGCATTCCCATTAATATCTCGATGCTGGCCAAAGGAAACTACTTTGTCCGGATCATTGCGGGAACAGAATCCTACACAAAGCAATTTGTAAAGATCGAGTGATGCCCGGTGATCAAACAGTGAAACTTTAATTGTCAGATAGCCTTACCAGGCGTCCACCTTATGGAGAAGTGCAGCCCCGCCAGGGGCTGTTTTTTTTAATAAATCCTGTTTAGGACGAAGTATGAAAAAGAGTGGTCAAAATTTTTACTGATAATCAGTTGTTTATAAAAGTCCGCCCAAAAATACTTCTTGTTTTCCTTGGAAGCTAAGCGGTATTGGGCTTACCTTCGCCGTCCAAAATTTAAAGCCACGGGGATAGCTGTGGTTCCTTCGACTCCGCTCAGGAGTTCAAAGGACAAGAACAATTTAAAATAAAAAAAGAAAAGATGAGCAAATTACATTTCACTACCAAACATGCGAACGAGGCTACCGTTACACACAACTGGTACGTTGTGGATGGTACTAATCAAACCGTAGGCCGCATGTGTTCAAAGATCGCTGCGATACTGCGTGGCAAGAACAAAGCCTACTACACCCCACACGTTGACTGTGGCGATTTCATCATTGTTATCAATTGCGAGAAGATAAAACTTACCGGCAATAAGATGGATGATAAGATTTATGACAACTACAGTGGTTACCCCGGTGGCCGTAAAGAAGAAACAGCCAAAACACTGTTGAAACGCCGGCCTGAAGTGATCATCGAAAGAGCCGTAAAAGGAATGCTGCCTAAAAACAGGCTGGGCCGCAAGATGTACAAAAAACTTTTTGTGTACCAGGGAACCAATCATCCGCATGGTGCTCAACAACCAAAAGAACTGAAATTCTAAATTCTAAATTCCAAATAATAAATAATGGAGAAGCAAAAAAATGCAGTTGGCCGTAGAAAAGAAGCGGTAACCCGTATCTTCCTTTCAAAGGGCGACGGAAAGATCACCGTTAACGGCAAAGATTATAAAACATATTTCCCGCTGGTTTATTTACAAAACCAGGTGGAAGCGCCATTAAAGACCGTTGAATCTTCCGACAAATTTGATGTGGTTGTTAATGCAACCGGCGGCGGCGTAAAAGGACAGGCAGAAGCTGCAAAGCTGGGTATTGCCCGTGCTTTGATAGAAGTGAATGCCGAATACCGTCCGGCTTTAAAAGCGGCTGGCTTGCTAAAGCGTGACCCACGTTCTGTTGAGCGTAAGAAACCAGGCCGTAAAAAAGCAAGAAGGAGCTACCAGTTCAGCAAACGTTAATAGTTATTGGTTAATCGTGATACGGTTAGCATAACTACAAACAACAGATAACATTTAACCATTAACAGATAATAACATACAATGGAAAATAATACTTCCTTACAACAGCAACTTTTAGAAGCAGGCGTTCACTTTGGTCACTTAAAGAAAAAATGGAACCCTAAGATGCTGCCTTACATCTTTGCTGAAAAGAAAGGCATCCACATCATCGACCTGAACAAAACCGTAGAAGGTTTGCAGGAATCTGCCGCTGCATTGAAAGCCATTGCACGCAGCGGAAAGAAGATTATGTTTGTGGCCACTAAAAAACAAGCGAAGGAAATTGTGAGCGAATGCGCCAGGCGTGTAAATATGCCTTTCGTTACAGAACGCTGGTTGGGTGGTATGCTTACCAACTTCAACACCGTTCGTAAAAGCGTAAAGAAGATGCAGAGCATTGAAAAGATGCTGGCCGACGGAAGCGCCGAAAGCCTCACCAAGAAAGAACGCCTTACCCTTAGCCGTGATAAAGATAAAATGGAGAAAGTACTGGGCGGTATCTCACAGATCAGCCGTGTACCCGCTGCCTTATTCCTGGTGGATATAGGTCACGAACACATTGCACTTGCCGAAGCAAAAAAACTGGGCATCACAACCTTTGGTATGGTGGATACCAACTGCGATCCGAACAAAGTGGAGTTCTCTATTCCTGCAAACGACGACGCAACCAAATCGATCTCTATCGTGGTAAATTACCTTACTGCAGCGATTGCCGAAGGATTACAGGAGCGCCAGGCTGATAAAGATGAAGAAGACAGTCACGATGTGGAAGAAAGCGCCGAAGCCAAAGCAGCCCGCTTTGAACAAAAAACCGACGGCAGCGAAGAAAGAGGCAAACGCAGCAGCGGTGGTGGAAGAGGAGTTTCTTCTCAACCTAAACGTCGTATCGCTGGTCCGGGTGCAGGTGGAAGAAAGCCGGCAGCAAAATAATGGCAGCTACCAGGACTGAATTGCGGAGAGAGGTATCTTAATTTTTAATTTTTAATTTTTAATTGACCATGAGTGTTACTATAACAGCAGCAGACATAAATAAATTACGCCAGACAACAGGTGCCGGTATGCTGGATTGCCGCAAAGCACTGACAGAAAGCAACGGCGATTTTGAAGCAGCCATCGACTGGTTGCGTAAACAAGGACAAAAAGTAGCCGCAAAACGCAGCGACCGTGAAGCAAAAGAAGGCGTGGTGATCGCTCAAACAACGGCCGACAATAAAAGCGGTATCGTTCTTTGCATCAGCTGCGAAACCGACTTCGTGAGCAAAAACGCCGAGTTTGTCGCTTTTGCACAAAGCATTGCCGATGCAGCCATTGCAAACAATGTAAAAACCGCAGAAGAACTAAACGCCGTTTCTGTGAACGGCTCAACCGTTGCAGAACTGATCAATGATAAGCTGGCAGCCATCGGCGAAAAGATCGCTGTTTCAAAATTTGAAAGAGTAGATGCTCCTTATGTTGCTTCTTACATTCACGGTGCCAACCGCATGGGTGTATTGGTTGCTATGACCAAAGAAGCAGCAGAAGCCGGTAAGGATGTAGCGATGCAGATCGCTGCGATGAACCCGCTGGCGGTTGACGAAACGTCTATTTCACCTGAAACCATTGCCAGGGAAAAAGAGATCGCCATTGAACAGATCAAAGCAGAAGGCAAGCCGGCAGAAATGGCTGAAAAGATCGCTATGGGTAAAGTGAATAAATTCTTTAAAGAAAATACCTTACTGGCCCAGGCTTTTGTAAAAGACAACAGCAAATCAGTTGCCGATTACCTGAAAAGTGTGGATACAGACCTGAAGGTTACCGACTTTAAGAGAGTGGCACTGGGATAAATAATTTCCTGATAAATATTTTTAAGCGCCCCGGCATACCCGGGGCGCTTTTGTTTTGATATACGGTATCTTTATCGATATTCGTAAAATGCAGGCAGGAATGAAAATTCATATTGCAAAAAAGTTGCTTACTGCTATATGCTTAACAGTAACACTCTCCTGTTTCAGCCAGTCAACTGCCGGACAAAATAATAATGATCTTTCCAACAGGCTGGCGTTAATAGAAAGCAGCAGCTCTCATGATGCCGCTATAACAGAAATAAAAAAAATACTGGCAGCAGAAGCACTAAATGCGCAAGACCGGCTGTCTGTACAAACGGCGTTGATACATCAATACCAGGAATTACAAAAATGGGATACCTGTTTGAATTTTTGTCAATCGCAGATCGCATTGGCCCAGAAGCAAAATAACTTATTGGCAGTTGCTACGTTTTATAAACTGATCGGCAATACCTATTATCACATCCCCGACAAAGAGAAAGCCGTGCTGTATTGGGAAAAAAGCATTGCCATCAGTGAGCCCAATCAGTACAACCTGTTGCTGGAACAATGTTATCACAACATCGGTGCTATCTATATTGAAAAAGGCATCAACTTCGACCAGGCGGAGAAATACCTGCAAAAAGCCATTCAGCTCAGCATTGCCAATAAAATGGATACTACCCAGCTAGGCAATCTGCATTATCGCCTGCTGGCCACTTTATATGAACGGACCAACCAGTTAAGCAAAGCGGAAAGTTTATACGGCTTTGTAATGAAGCGGAGCAGGCAGATGAATGATACGGCGAGACTGGCAGAAGCACTGATGTTCTATTCGGACGTATTGGTAAAGGAAAAAAAATATCAGAAAGCCATTGAAACAAGTAATGAGGCATTGTTGCTGTCAAAAAAAATAAACCGGCTCGACCTTACGAAAACCGCCCTTACTTTTCATTCAAAGAACCTATACCTGGCAGGCCGGTATAAAGAAGCGTATGATTTTAAGATGGAAGAAGAAGCCCTGGTGGAGGAAAGATTCAGCGGCGACCTGAATACTAAAATAAGCGAAGCAGAAGCCCGGTTTAAAAATGCAGAGATACAGCATGAAAAAGAGATGGCCATCGTTAAGGCAAAAAAGGAAAAGCAGATCTATACAATAATATTTATCGGCCTGCTTTGTTTGGCAGGGGCTGTTTTTTATTCGCTGTATCAACGGAGACATGCAAAACAGAAACTGCAGGTGCAGCGCCAGGTACAGGAAGAAAAAGAACGGCTAAGCCGTGACCTGCACGATAACCTGGGTTCTCAAATGGCGCTTTTGTCGAACAACATCGAAAACCTCGACATCAATTCTAAGAAGCAGCTGGGCATTGAGGAGAATATTGAAAAGGTCAAAGGTACTTCCAGGCAATTGTTACAAACATTACGGGAAACGATCTGGATATTGAATAAGGAACAGGTTACCGCCCAGGATTTTTTTGATAAGCTGGTAGACTATACACATCGTTACCTGCAATCATTCCCCGGCATACAATTAAAAGTGGAAGAGGATTTTTCCGGAAACAAACTGCTTAATTCAAATGAGGCATTGCAACTTTTCCGTATTTGCCAGGAAGCCATAACCAATGCATGCAAATATGCAGGAAGTGAAACGCTGCTGTTGCAGGGAAATACCGCACCCGGTTCTTTTACGGTTATGATCAGGGATTTTGGGAAAGGTTTTTTTGCTGATAGCGTAAATGCAGAAGGTCATTACGGATTAAAAAATATGAAACAACGAGCTGCGTCAGTTCATGCAGAACTGGATATCAACTCTGCGCCCGAAGAAGGCGCTGCTGTAACCATAAAAGTATAAACCTGTTAAATGCCACACAGGGGGTATTGGTAATCTTTACCCTCCACCTATTTTTGCACTATGTTACTTGCCATTGTTGACGATAAGCCATACTTACGCAATTCGCTCAAGGAAAAACTGGCTTCCATAGAAAATGATTTTTCTGTTATTATGGAAGCAGGAGATGGCGCCGAGTTTTTAAAGTTAATGAAAACAGCTCCGGTAAAGCCCGATGTAGTACTTATGGATATTGAGATGAATGAATTGGGCGGCATAGAAACCGTGCAACGGGCTGCACCGCTTTATCCTTCGGTAAAATATATCATGCTTACTGTGTTTGATGATGACGAACGGATCTTTAATGCGATCAAGGCAGGAGCACATGGGTATTTGCTGAAAGAGGAAACTGCCCAGAACATCATCGACTCTGTTTACCAGGTTTACCAGGATGAAGGAGCTCCCATGAGCCCGGGCATTGCCCGTAAAGCCTGGCGCTGGCTTACTTCCTTACCTGTACCGCCCGCTGCTGAGAAAAATGCTGAAAAGAGCAAGATAGAACCGCTGAGCGAACGGGAAAAGGAAATTTTGAAATGCAGCATGGAAGGAAAAGAATATGCACAGATAGCTGAACAGCTCTTTCTCAGCAAACATACGGTGCGCCAGCACATGAAGAACATCTACAGCAAACTGCACGTAAGCAGCAAAATCGAAGCCTTGCAGATAAGCCTTAAAAATAAGTGGATCTGATCTTTCTTTTCCCACCTGGTCCGTCTTTGAAAATGCCGCACAGGGGGTATTGTCTCCGCCGTAGGTAATCGCCAGTTTTGTACCAAACAGATCACCTGGTATGAAACATCTTTCATTGATAATTTTATTTCTTTTAAGTAAGACTTTGATACAGGCGCAGTTCAGCGGTTCAAACAAAGTAGCCCACTTCAGCAATGCGGCCGATGAAGGCATTTCCATTCCTTATAACAATGCGCTTACATTTGGCATTACGCAAAGTCTTACGGTTGAAGCGTGGATAAAGACCAATGACAATGCCAGTTGCATGATGATCTTTGCCCACCAGGACTGCCCGGCTTCCGGTTCACCGGGCATCATGCTTTATATATCGGGAGGCAAAGCCTGGTTTTATTGTAACCTTACTTATGCAACCTCAGCCTGCGCTGTTGCAGATAATAACTGGCATCATATTTCAGGCGTCAGAAATACGATAACAGACAGCCTGTATATTTATATCGATGCTGTGTTGCAGGCACAGGTATTGGATAATAGCACCTCGCCTGTTTCCACCATTAATTCCATTAACTGGATCGGCAGAAGAACCGTTTGTGGTTCTGTTTGTAACTTCTATGGTGATATTGATGAAGTGCGGATCTGGAGCAAGGCAAAGACGGCAAATGAGATCAGTGCCGGAAAGGACATGGAACTTGCCGGAAACGAAACAAACCTTGTTGCCTACTATAACATGAATACGGCTTCCAATGGCACCGGGCAAACTGTGCTTAATAATTGCAGCAATACAGGGGCGGTTTTAAACGGAACTAACCAGGGCAATGCTGCCGAACCGTCTTATTCTTCTGCACAACAACAAAGTATTTTTATCCCATGCGACCCGGTGCTGTGGCTTAAGGCAGATGCCGGAGCTTATTCCGATGCCGGGGTTACATTGGCAACCAACGGGCAAACCGTACAGCAATGGAACGACCAAAGCGGAAATAACAAACATGCTACACAAGGAACAGCAGCCAACCGGCCGAAATTAATTACGAATGCACTTAACGGAAAACCGGTGATGCGTTTTTCAACTGCCAGCGGGTTTAATCAGCTGGTTGTTCCGGCCATCGATCTGTCTGTAACCAATAAAACGGATCTGTTCATCGTATACAAGATAAACGGGGGTAATGTTTTTTTTGAAAACACGGCCGATGCAAATGCAAGCACTACCGGCTTTACCATGTACGATAATCCGCAGGCAGGGAGTGGAGCCTCTGTTACGCTGAAAGGAGACGTTGGGTACAATGCCATTTATTGTCATAAGGGTTGTGATAAATACATACTGGCTGAAGGAACTTTTGATAAATCCCTATCCACAAATGAAGTGAATGTTCGTGTTAACGGGATATTGAATCCGCCTCCCACTTCACAACCGTTCAATTCCGACAACACAAATAATTTTGGGAACAATGCATCCTATATTGGTTATCGCGGAGCCGGTTCTGTGAATGGCGCTTTGCCGATGAGCGGCGATATTGCTGAGGTCATTTTATTCAGCCGATTGCTTACTACTGCTGAAAGGACCAATGTAGAAAACTATCTTATCAATAAATACGACCTGAATAATCCCGGCAATGCAGTATGCGGCCCCGTGCTTTGGTTAAAAGCCGATGCAGAGGTTTATACCGATGCAGGAATAACCCTGGCAACAGACGGACAAGCTGTGCAGCAGTGGAATGACCAGAGCGGCAATGGTAATCATGTAACACAAAGCACGACCATCAATAAGCCGACATATAAATCTCCGGACGCTACAGCAAGGCCTGCACTGTATTTTGACGGCGTTAATAAAAAGGTGTTTTTAAATAATACAGTCTCTGATTTAGTAACGGCCGGTGCCGCAAGAACAGTATTTGTGGTTGCAAGAAGAGATTGCAATGCACACGCAGGTGGCGTATTAGGGGGAACTTTGTTTACTTTCAGAAGAGGCGGGTTGATCAATACACTTACCTATGGTGCTAACTCTTATGGTACGCCGGTATATATTTATTCAGATAATAATGGTGTGGGAAATAATAATGCATCCATCACAGGAACTGCCATTGACAGTGCATTTAGTCCTACCGTAGTTACGTACAAAATTCCGGCAGCAGGCAGCCAGGTACAATGTAATTTGAATGGGGTTGCACAAACGGTTAACCAGGGCGCCGGTTCCGTTACTACTGAAACGGGAACAACCGGCTTTACAGTTGGCGACCGGGAAGACCAGGCCGACCTTGACTGGAGCGGATGGATCTATGAAGTGATCGTTTACAACCGCAGCTTAACGGCTGCAGAGATCATACAGGTAGAGAATTATTTGAAGAATAAATATGGCACGGGTTCGTCTGCTCCCTTTACGGCACTGCCGGCTGTGCAAACAAGCAGTAATAGTTTATTCGATGACGGATTCTGGAAACACAGTTACAACAGTTCGGATAATTCTAGGCTGATCGCATCGGTAAAAGATTATTGTTTTGACCTGGGCGCCCGCAGTGATGTGGTATATGAAGATGCAACAGCAGGCTTGTATAATGGACAACGTTATATGCGCAGGCATTATGTAATAAAACCAGCGCTTAACCCGGTCAGCCCGAAAAGAGTAAGATTGTATTATACCAATGCTGATTTTGCTGACCTGCAGTCATACATTCCTTCGCTTACATCAGCAAGCCAATTGGTGGTAACAAAGTATACAGGTACAAATGAGGATGGTGTTTATGATCCTTCGGGCGGAACAGTCCTGCTTATCCCTTCTTCACAGATCAGCACGGGTTCTTTGTATGGAAGCAATTACCTGGAATTTAATGTTACCGGGTTCAGCGAATTCTGGATCCACACCGGTAATTATGTACTGCCACTGACCTTTATTTCTTTCTCAGCCTATACCTGCAATGCAAACACCGTATGCCTGAATTGGAGAACAGCCAATGAACAGGATGTTTCACATTTTGAAATAGAAAGAAGTTTTGACGGAAGGACATTCTCTGTCATTGCAACTGCAGCTGCCAATAACCAGGCAGCAAATAATTATTCGCTTATCGATGATATTCATTCTTTATCAGTCAACCAGAAGATCTATTACCGGGTAAAAAAGATCGACCGGGACAATACCTTCAGTTATACCAATACACAGCTGGTAAAATTATCAGCAAACGGATCCATTGATCTTTATCCCAATCCTGCAAGCGACCTGGTGAATATCATTGGCTGGAATAATATAAAGCATATGTGGCTGTACGACATGAGTGGCCGCAAACTGAATGAATGGTCAACGGCCCGGCCTTCGATCGATGTAAAGAACCTGTCAAACGGGGCTTATATTTTAAAAGCAGCAGTAAAGTCAGGAGAAGTCGTAACACAAAGACTGATAATAAATAAGTAGTACAGGAACTGATTTTTGATCCTCCCTTCAACATACTCAGCCTGAACTGAGAAATAAGGTACATGCCCATCTTTAAGACGGGCATGTTTGTTTTACCCCTAATTTTGCCCGATGGAAATCTATCAATCTTATTTTGAAGAAAACAAAAAGAGCTGGAACAAACGTACCGGCGTTCATAAAGATTCTGCTTTTTATGACCTGGATGGATTTAAAAAGGGAACCTCCTCGCTTACTAAAATTGAGTTGAACGAACTGGGCGATGTTAAAGGAAAAACACTCCTGCACCTGCAATGTCATTTTGGAATGGATACCATGAGCTGGGAACGGGAAGGGGCAATTGTTACCGGCGTTGACCTGAGTGACGAAGCGATCAAGCTGGCCAATGAAGTAAAAAATGAACTTGGCCTAAAAGCCCAGTTCATTTGCAGCAACGTGTACGATCTGAAAGAGCACCTTGATAAAAAATTTGATATCGTCTTTACATCGTATGGTACCATTGGCTGGCTGCCCGATCTTGATAAATGGGCGGATACCGTTTCTTATTTTCTAAAACCAGGCGGCACGTTTTATATCGTGGATTTTCACCCGGCATTAT
>DAOQRQ010000020.1:0-16640 GCA_035355815.1 Ferruginibacter sp.
GGAATCGAACCTGTATCTAAAGTTTAGGAAACTTCTATTCTATCCATTGAACTACAGGGCCAAATGAATATCGAACAAGGAACACGGAATACCGAATGTTGAATGTTGATTTTCAGGACGGCAAAAATAAAGCTATTCAGCCAATCTGGTAACATCATTCTTAAATCATTTCTCAAGCCTTATCTTTGCCCTCCCCGTCCGAACGGCAAATAAAAAATCATTATTCATCATAAATTCGGCCGGGCGGGCTAAATTATAAGAACATGAAGTGGCTGAATGTAGTTATTAAGTACCGTTTGTGGCTGGGCGCCCTTTTCCTGGGGCTGGCCATTTTCACCCATATGCAAACCAGTTTCTGGCCATCGTTTGTATTATACTTTATAGCCGTGGTGCTGATCGTGGGCCATTTCCTTTTCGGACCCATGCGGCTTATCCAGAGTTATATGGAAGAAGGCGATATGGAAGGTGCAAAAAAAGTGGTGAACTCCATCTGGTTTCCCGCCCTGCTCATCAAACCCGTTCGTTCGGTTTACTATACCATCAAAGGAAACCTTGCTATGGTTGACCAGGATTTTGATGGCGCCGAAAAGATGATGAAGAAAAGTCTTTCCCTGGGTGGCGGCTCATTGACCAAGCAGGCCGAAGGGCCCAACAAACTTCAACTGGGTATGCTGAGTATGCAGAAGGGAGACCTGAAACAGGCAGAGAGTTATATCCGCCAGGCAATACGGGCCGGCTTACCGGATAATGAAAACAATGCAGCTGCTTATTTGCAGTTATGTTCCATCATGATGAATAAGCGTGAGTTCCGGGCAGCGAAAGATTATTTCAAAAAAGCGAAAAGCTTTAAACCAACCACGCCGCAGATCGTTGACCAGATAAAACAGATAGAGAAGTATATTACGAGGATGCCGGGGTAGGGATCGTTGAAGCCGTTGCAGGGTTGAAGTCGTTTCATCCGTTTGCATTCGCTGCTTTAAAACGATTGAAACGTGTTAAACGATTGAAACGTTTCCAAACAATTCCTCCACTTTCTTAAACCGGTAATCAAATATCTGCTGAAGCTGCTTTTTCACAAACAGGCCATTCGCCATATCTCCCAAAAACCAAAGCGGTAATTTGTAGTGTACGATGTCTGTCATCTCTACTCCCCCATCAATTACCTTAAAATGATGCTGGTGATGCCACATGCTGTAAGGCCCATAGCGCTGTTCATCCACAAAATATTTTTTGTATTCCACATGGGTGATCTCCGTCATCCAGTATAAAGGGATACCCAACAGCGGGCTTACTTTATATTCAATCACCTGCCCGGCATACATTTTTTCGCCATGATGTTTTGAGATGATCTTAAACCCCAGATTAGCCGGCGTTATCGCCTGTAAATTGGCCGGACTGCTGAAAAAATCCCAGGCTTTATCTATTGAAACAGGAATGTTGTGTACGGTTTTAAGGCTGTAAACTTTACTCATATCTTAACGTGTGAATCTTATAACAACAATATTTCCCTTTTGTTTTTCCGGCACAAACATTTGTACTTATATTTAATAACTATTCAGTCTACTTTAACGTAAACCGTCGTTGTGAAGCAATTTTTTCCCTTACTTATTTTAGTCTCCGCTTATTTTTATCCGTATGCACAGGATATAAAAAAATACGTTCAGCAAAATACAGTTGCCATCAATACCATCCAGCCCGACTCGGCTGATTATGCTGACCTGGAAGCGATTGGCAATGCCATTGGCAATGCAAGGATCGTGATGCTGGGAGAACAGGATCATGGTGATGCGCCGGCTTTTCTTGCCAAAACAAGATTGATCCGCTACCTGCACGAAAAAAAAGGATTCAACGTACTGGCTTTTGAGGCTGATTTTTTCGGGCTCAATTATGGCTGGGACCAGGCAGACAAAAAAGCCCTCAATACTTTTTTACAGGGTAATATATTTGGCCTCTGGACCCTTTGCGATGGTTGCAGGTATTTGTTCAAAGAGTATATCCCGCAGAGTCAGAATACAGCGAACCCCTTACAGGTATCGGGATTTGACAACCAGATGGTATTACAGCTTTCCTCTGCCGTTCTTTCAAAAAAACTGGACAGTGTACTGAGGTCTCACAACCTGCCGGTTACCCACGACCCGGAATACCAGTCAAAGATCATCCCCCTGGTGGATTCCTGTAAAAAATATCAGCTTCGTGATGAATCCATGTACGACCCACAGCGAACCTACCTGTTGCGAATTAAAGAAGAGCTGCGAAAAGTACTGCCCGCCACCGATTTCTGGATGATGGTGGTGGATAACCTGCTTGCCGAAAACAACCAGTACCGCCCCGCAAAAGATTTCCGAACCAAGATGAATTTCAGGGATGAACAGATGGCGAAAAATCTTTTGTGGCTGGCCACGGTAAAATATTCCAATGAAAAGATCATTGTGTGGGCCCAGAACGGGCATATATCCAAATACGGGAATTTCAACGACAAGTGGGAGGATAAGCTGAGGTATATGGGAACTGTGTTTGATGATATCAAAGGCCCGACCCTGGATACCTATGTGCTTGGTTTTGATTCGTACGAAGGAGTGGCCGGCCGGCTTGGCGGCAAAATCTTTGACGTAACCAAACCAAAAAAAGACGCTTTTGAGAGCTGGGTACCCGATTCCCTGGACTATGCTTTTACTGATTTTACTTCTTTTCGAAACGCTAATCCTCAGGCTGACGTAACTTTCCGTTTGAAGGGCTTAGGCCATAACTATTTTCACCATGGATCAGCGTGGCATAAAATATTCGATGGCCTGTTCTTCATAAGAAAAATGTATCCCTGTAACCAGGGTAAACGTTAGCATTCATCTACTATGCATTCATACAAAGATCTGTTGCAGCTAAAATTCACCGAAGAATACCAGAAGCTGAACGATCAGCAGCGCAAAGCCGTTGATACCATCGAAGGCCCCGTAATGGTGATCGCTGGCCCGGGCACAGGAAAAACACAGATACTGGCCGCCCGGATCGGGAAGATATTACTGGATACGGATGCGCTGCCTGAAAATATTCTTTGTCTCACGTACACCGACGCCGGCACCATTGCCATGCGCAAACGGCTGCAGCAATTCATCGGCGCCGATGCATACAAAGTATCCATCAATACCTTTCATGCGTTTTGCAATGATGTGATACAGGATAACCTGAACCTGTTTGAAAAAACATCCCTCGATGCCGTTTCGGAACTGGAGACCATTGAACTCTTTAAACAACTGATCGATGCCTTCCCAAAAAATCATCCGCTGAAAAGATACCGCGGCGATGTGTATTTTGAGATCAACAACCTGCGGAATTTATTTTCTTCCATGAAAAGGGAAGGATGGGCGCCGGCATTCATCAACCAGAAGATCGATGAATATATTACCGGCCTGCCTAACCGGGATGAATACATTGCCAAACGGGCGGTAAAGGAATTTAAGAAAGGAGATGTCCGTACCGATAAGATAGAAGAAGAAAAAGAAAAAATGGAAAAACTCCGGGCAGCCGTAAATGAGTTCAACAATTTTCAGAAGCTGTTGCGTAAAAGAAACCGGTACGATTTTGACGATATGATCAATTGGGTGATAAACGTATTTGAAGAGAATAAAAATATCCTGGCCAATTACCAGGAAAAATTTCAATACCTGCTGGTAGATGAATACCAGGATACCAGCGGCACACAGAATAAACTGGTGCAGCTGCTCATCAGCTACTGGGATAAGCCCAATGTATTTGTAGTGGGCGACGATGACCAGAGCATCTACCGCTTCCAGGGCGCCAACGTAGAAAATATGCTGGCCTTTGCAACAGCCTATTCGAAAGACCTGATGACCGTTGTACTTACCAATAACTACCGCAGCACCCAACCCATACTGGATATTTCCAAAACACTTATCAACCGCAACGAAGAACGCCTGGTAAAACAAATTGACGGACTGAGTAAAGAGCTGCTTGCTTCCAACCTGCGCATCAACGGATTAACGGATAAACCATCTCTCCATGAATACAACTCGGTAAAAGAAGAAATGGCAGATATTACCAACCGGGTTTATGATCTGCTGCAGCAAAAAACAGCGCCGGGAAAGATCGCTGTTATTTACAAGGAGAACAAATACGGCGAGGAACTGGCAAAATATTTTCGCTTAAAGAACATCCCGGTATACAGCAAACGGAACATTGATGTGCTGGTTCAGCCGTTCACCAGTAAGATCATACAAATATTACGCTACCTGAATGCAGAGCACGACATACCCTATGGCGGCGATGAAATGCTTTTTGAGATACTGCACTACGATTTTTACAAAATACCGCCGATAGAGATCGCCAAACTGGCTGTTGAGGTAAATACGCTGCGGTATAAAGAAGAACCAACTTCCATCCGTAAGCTTTTATACGATAAGGCAAACAAGCCTGCACAGAATTTATTTGACAACGGCATTCACGAAGGCCTGAAAAATTTCAGCCGCATTATTGAAAACCTGGTTGCCGATGTACCCAACATCACCCTCCCGGAATTATTTGAACACATTGTACAAAATGCCGGCGTGCTGAATTACATCATGCAGAGCGATGAAAAGATATCGCTGATGCAACTGCTTACTGCGCTGTTTGATTTTATAAAAGACGAATGCGGCCGCAACCCGCTGCTGGATCTGAAGGAACTCATCAGCATCTTCGACCTGATGGAAAAAGAAGGCATCCCTTTATCGATGACCCAGTCGGGCGGAACCGATAAGGGCGTGAACCTGCTTACCGCACACGGCAGCAAGGGCCTGGAGTTTGAATACGTTTTCTTTACCGGCGCCAATGCCTCTTTCTGGGAAAAGAAACGCAGACCGGGTGGTGGCTATAAGTTACCGGATACCATGTTCCTTTCGCAACCGGCTTCCACCGATGAAGAAGAACTGCGGCGCTTATTTTATGTGGCGCTGACCCGTGCAGAAAAACATTTGTACATCTCTTATGCAAAATTCCGAAACGACGGCAAAGAACTGGAACCATCCATGTTCATTGCAGAGATACAGGAAGAGCATGATTTACCGGTTGAACGGATAGCCCTTACACTGGAACAGCAAACAGAATTTGAACTGCTGCATTTTACCGCACAGGCTCCCGAGATAGAACAGGCCGAAGAAGATTTCATCAGCGGCCTGCTGGATAAATTTGTGATGAACGTAACGGCGCTCAACAGCTACCTCAATTGTCCGCTTAATTTTTATTACCGCAACCTCATCCGCATTCCTTCCGGCAAAAGCGAAGCCACCGAATTTGGAAGCGCCATACACCATGCCCTGGAAAAATTATTCCGCAAGATGCAGGACGGCAAGCAGGATACATTTCCATCCAAAGAAGATATGATAGCAGATTTTAACTGGTACATGAACCGTCACCGGGAGAATTTTACCAAAGAAGCATTTGACCGGCGGATGGAATACGGCGATGAAGTATTGCGCAACTACTACGATAAATACATCAACAGCTGGAACAAAGTGGTAGCGGTTGAGCGAAACATCCGCGGCATTGTGTACAACGGCGTTCCCTTAAAAGGCAAACTGGATAAACTGGAATTCAACGGCAAGGAAGTGAATGTGGTGGATTATAAAAGCGGCAACATTGAAAATGCCCTTCCAAAAATGAAAGCACCTCACGACAAAGACCCCCATGGCGGCGATTACTGGCGGCAGGCCGTTTTTTATAAGATACTGGTAGATAATTACGAGCAGAAAGACTGGAAAGTGATAAGCACCGAATTTGATTTTGTGGAGCCGGATAAAAAAGGAGAATACCGCAAAGAAAAGATCCTCATCAACCCGCAGGATATGGAAACGGTAAAACAACAGATCACCGAAGTGTGGAACAAGATACAGGCACGTGATTTTTATACCGGCTGCGGCAAGGAAGACTGCCACTGGTGCAATTTTGTAAAGAACAACAAACTGGCCGTAGCCCTGCACGACCTGCAGGAAGAAGAAGCGGATTAAAGGATTTTTATGATTTAAAAACGAAACAAACAAACCAAACGGGTTAAGTTTGCAGTTCAAATGCCTTTGATGAAATTGAACCGGTTACTTTATCTCTTTTTTTCTGCATCACTCATTTATATCATTGCCATCAGCAGCGGCGGCTGTGCACAGATAGGCATGCCCACCGGCGGCCCCAGGGATAGTATTGCCCCGGTACTGGTAAGTGCCTCGCCAAAAGTTAACAGCGTTAATGTAACCGGCAATAAGATCACGCTGACGTTCAACGAGTATATTGAATTAAAGGAAGTACAGACCAATGTACTCATCTCCCCTTTTCCAAAAAGACAACCCCAGATCAATTATAAATTAAAGACCGTAACCGTTAAGCTGAAAGATACGCTGATGCCCAACACCACGTACAGCATCAACTTCGGCAAAGCCATTGTGGATAATAACGAGGGCAACCCCTACGACGAGTTTACCTATGTTTTCAGCACCGGCAATACCATCGATTCATTGATGCTTGACGGAAGAGTGGTGGTGGCCGAAACCGGCAAGGCCGACAGCACCCTGGTAGTACTGCTCTATCGCAATGCCGATGATTCGGCTGTTCACAAACGAAAACCCGATTTCCTGGCAAAGGTTTCGGGGAAAGGAAATTTCAGTTTTTTAAATTTACCCGCCGGTACTTTTAAGATATATGCATTAAAGGATGGCGATGGGGGAAGAACATACAATTCCAAAAAAGAGCTGTTTGCTTTTGCCGATACCGATATAACGGTTTCTGCCGGCACCACACAGGTTCTGCTTTATGCTTCGGCCGCTGAAAAAGAAAACCGTACCGCCACCACATCAAAACCGCCGGTTGAAAAAAAATTACGCTATGCCTTACCCGTTTCCTACCAGTTCCAGGACCTGCTTACTCCTTTTGACATAAGTTTTAATAAACCCCTGAAAGAATTTGATACAGCAAAACTCGTTCTGACCGATACAAACCATAAGCCCGTACCGGCAACCTGGAGCATCGACAGCAGCCGCAAAAAGATAAGCCTGGCGGTCAAATGGCAACAGGGAATGAATTACCAGCTGATCATGGATACCACCGCGGTCTCCGATTCGGCAAACACCCGGCTTACCAAACAGGATACCATCCGCTTTGTTACCAGGAGCCAGGAAGATTATGGCAACGTAGTGTTACGCTTCAGCAATCTCGACCTGGGCAATAACCCCGTTCTGCAATTTGTACAGGGTGAAGAAGTGAAAGAAAGCTACCCGGTAAAAGCCATGGAATGGAGCAATAAAATGATGAACCCCGGCGAATACGAAGTGCGGATATTATACGATGCAAACCAAAACGGTAAATGGGACCAGGGCGATTATTCAAAAAAACGGCAGCCCGAAAAAGTGGTTACCCTTCCATTGAAGTTAGCCGTAAAAGCAAACTGGGATAATGAACGGGATATAAAGTTGTAGTGCCTGCCTGCAGGCGAGACAGGGATACTTGATAATGTTTGAAAGGATAATGCCCCAATTTTAATGCAGTAAATTAGATAGCTGCGTGTTTTGAATTTAAAAATTTATCAATTACCCATTACCGCATTATCCATTAACTTTATTCCATGATCTTCTCTTCTTCCCTTTTAGAAAATGCGGTGAACGAATTTGCCAAACTGCCCGGCATTGGCAAGAAGACGGCATTGCGGCTGGTACTTCATCTCATCAAACAGGACAATGCCGAAGTAAACCAGTTCAGTGAAGTGATCGCTAAAATGCGGAATGAAATAAAATTCTGCCGGCGCTGTTACAACATTTCCGACAAAGAACTTTGCAATATCTGCAGCAATACCATGCGCCGGCAGGATATGCTTTGCGTGGTGGAGAATATCCGGGATGTAATTGCCATTGAAAGCACCCAGCAGTTCAACGGCATTTATCACGTACTGGGCGGCATCATCTCCCCCCTGGATGGCATCGGGCCCGAAGAACTGACCATTGGTGCATTAACAGATCGTATTGCAAAAGAAGGGATCACCGAGATCATTTTTGCCCTCAGCCCCACCATACAGGGCGATACCACTATATATTATATCAGTAAAAAACTTTCCGCTTCCTCACCCGGGCCACAGCCTGTAAAGATCACCACCATTGCAAGGGGTATTTCTTTTGGCGGCGAACTGGAGTATGCCGATGAAATGACCCTGGCCAAGAGCATCAGCAACCGCATACCGGTTGAAAATTTTATCCTTTCCGGAAGCTGACATAGCAACCTTTTTCACTACGTCTCCGTTTCGTACTCTGATGAGTAAGAAAAAGATCGTCCTTATTTCAGCCATTGTTCTGGTGGGTGCAGCAGTCCTTACAGGCTATATGATGTGGAATAAGCCGCACAAGGATGTGAAGGATTCCGATGGCCTGCAAACAGCCGCTGCAGAATTATACAATCTTTATATCTCCGATTCGGTAAAAGCAAGGTCGCTTTACAGCGATAAGATCGTGCAGGTGACCGGCGAAGTGGCAAAGGTTTCTGCCAACCAGCTAAACCAGCAGGTGGTACTTATTAAAACAACCGTTGCGGGGGCCTATATCAATTGTACCATGGAGGAGACCGATGCAGCAGCGAAGGAAGGCAGTACCATTACCATCAAAGGGATATGCAGCGGCTACATTAGCGGCGATGCCGATATGGGACTGCCTGGCGATGTATTCATAGTAAGAGGTTATTCATTTACCAAATAAAACATTCATGAAAAAGATCGCAGCAATTGTACTCCTGTTATCCGGCTTTTATCTCAGCAGCACTGCTCAATTATATTTTACCAAGAACGGTTCTGTTTCTTTCTTTTCTTCCACGCCGATGGAAGATATCAAAGCCGGCAACAACCAGGTGATCAGCATCATCAATACATCAACCGGGGAGATACAGTTCTCGCTGCTGAACAATGCCTTTCATTTTAAAAAGGCGCTGATGGAAGAACATTTCAATGATGATTATATGGAAAGCGCTAAGTACCCCAAATCAACTTTTAAAGGAACCATCAGCAACCTGAAGGATATTAACCTGGGCAAAGACGGGGTGTACAACATAACTGTTTCCGGCAACTTAAACATTCATGGGGTAACCAGGGCTGTTTCGGTTCCTGGCAAACTCACCGTTAAAGGCGGCGCCATATCGGCAAATTCTACGTTTACAATAAAGCCCAAAGACCACCACATCAGCATACCGGCAGCCGTAAAGAACAATATTGCCGAAACCGTTGAACTTACCGTTAACTGCAATTACGAAAAGAAGAACTAGCCCGCAGCACAT
This sequence comes from Ferruginibacter sp., assembly GCA_035355815.1. Classification (GTDB taxonomy): domain Bacteria; phylum Bacteroidota; class Bacteroidia; order Chitinophagales; family Chitinophagaceae; genus Ferruginibacter. Next base: position 9,286 of record DAOQRQ010000020.1, read on the forward strand.
CAGTTTTTGCCGTATCGTTCCCTTGTTATATTTTTGTGCCTGTAACAGGCAGATTTGTTTATTGTTCGGCCTGTAAATCGTTCCGCCAACTGAACTAATAAACGAAAGCAATTCTGCCTGACTTCTCCCGGATTGATTCTCGTTTAAAAGTTTGTGGCGATCATTTAAGCCGGCAACCCCGGTAAACTTAATTCATTGCACAAAATGAAAACATTACAAGATTGTTTAAAAGAACGTATCCTTATCATTGATGGAGCCATGGGCACCATGATACAGCGGCATAAACCCACCGAAGAAACCTACCGGGGCGAACGGTTTAAGAACTGGCCCAGCGATCTGAAGAACAACAGCGATATCCTGAACCTTACCCAGCCACAGATCATTGAAGGCATACATAAAGAATACCTGGAAGCAGGCGCCGATATCATTGAAACCAATACGTTTGCAGCCACCAGCATTGCCCAGGAAGATTTTAAGCTGGAAGATTTTGTATATGAACTGAATGTAGAAGGAGCTAAAATTGCAAGAAAGGCCGCTGATGAATACACAGCAAAAAACCCGTTGAAGCCCCGGTTTGTAGCCGGCGCCATTGGCCCGTTGAATAGAACCCTGAGCTTATCTCCCGATGTAAACAATCCCGGTTACCGGGCCGTTACTTTCGACCAGGTGGTACAAGCCTATTACGAACAGGTACAGGGACTGGTTGATGGCGGGGTTGACCTGTTGCTGATAGAGACCATCTTTGATACACTCAATGCAAAGGCTGCCATCTTTGCCATAAAAAAATATTTCCAGGATACGGGCAAGCCTGCATTACCCATTTCCATTTCGGGAACCATCACCGATGCAAGCGGGCGTACATTAAGCGGACAAACCCTGGAAGCCTTTTACATTTCTGTTATGCACGCCAACCCGCTAAGCATTGGATTGAATTGTGCATTGGGTGCAAAAGAAATGCGGCCGCATATTGAAGAGTTATCGCAGATAGCGAATTGCTATGTTTCTGCCTATCCCAATGCCGGCCTGCCCAATGCCATGGGCGAATATGATGAGAAGCCGGATGAGACCGGGCATTATTTAGAAGACTGGGCCAGGGAAGGCTGGGTGAACATTGTAGGAGGTTGCTGTGGTACCACGCCGGATCATATCAAACACATTGCAGCTTACGTAAAGAATCTTAAACCAAGAGAGTTGCCGGTTTTAGAAACAGAATTAGTATAGGTTGAACCACAAAGACGCTAAGACACAAAGAAACACAACGTATATGTTTCAGAAACTTTCAGAACACGAGGAGTATTTGGCAAAACAGATTGTTGATATTGCTTTTACAATTCATAAAGAATTAGGCCCGGGATTATTAGAGAGTGTGTATGCAAAATGTTTTTATTTCGAGCTTTTTAACAGAAACATTAAGTATGAAAAACAAAAGGAAGTTCCGATAGTTTATCAGTCATTGCAAATTGATGAAGGACTCAGGTTGGACTTAATGTTGATAACCTGATAATTGTTGAATTTAAAGCGCAGGAAAATTACCACCCCGTATGGGAAGCGCAGATTCTAAGCTATCTTAAACTAACTGGTAAACGGCTTGGTTTCCTTATTAATTTTCATGTGCCATTAATGAAAGATGGAATTAAAAGAATAATCCTATAAACTTAGTGCCACTTTGAGCCTTAGTGCCTTAGTGGTTCAAAACAGAATATGAGCGCAACTATTAAACCATACAGCAGATTCAGCGGACTGGAACCTTTGATCGTTCGCCCGGAAACAAATTTTATTAATGTTGGCGAACGTACCAACGTAACCGGCAGTAAAAAGTTTGCCCGGCTCATCAAAGAAAATAAATACGAAGAAGCGCTGAGTGTTGCCCGGCAACAGGTAGAGAACGGCGCCCAGGTGATCGATGTGAACATGGATGATGCCTTACTGGACGGCGTTCAGGCCATGACCACTTTTATAAACCTGCTGCAGAGCGAACCGGATATTGCAAAAATTCCGGTGATGCTCGACTCCTCCAAATTTGAGATCATTGAAGCCGGGTTAAAGTGTGTACAGGGCAAGTGCATTGTGAACTCCATCTCCATGAAAGAAGGAGAAAAAAAATTCATTGAACAGGCCATTACCTGCCGCATGTACGGCGCTGCCGTTATTGTAATGGCTTTTGACGAAAAGGGACAGGCCGATACAAAAGACAGGAAAGTGGAAATATGCCATCGTGCCTATAAAATACTTACCAAACAGGTTGGCTTTGATCCGCAGGACATCATTTTTGATCCCAACATTTTTGCCATAGCCACCGGCCTGGAAGAACACAATAATTACGGCGTAGATTTTATTGAAGCCACCCGGGAAATAAAAAGACTGATGCCGCTCACCAAAGTAAGCGGCGGCGTAAGCAACCTTTCTTTTTCATTCCGCGGCAATGAGCATGTACGGGAAGCTATGCACAGCGTATTCCTGTACTATGCCATCAAAGCCGGAATGGATATGGGTATTGTAAATGCCGGGCAATTGGTGGTGTATGATGAGATTGAGCCGGGGCTGCGGAATTTATGTGAAGATGTGATCCTTAACCGGAATAACGATAACAACGAAGCCACAGAAAAATTAATTGCATTTGCAGAAACCGTAAAAGGAAGCGGCAAGGCAGAAGTAAAGAACGAAGTGTGGAGAACAGGAACGGTGGAAGAAAGGCTGAAGCACTCTTTGGTGAACGGCATCACCGATTATATTGACGCCGATACAGAAGAAGCCCGGCAGAAATACGCAAAACCATTGGAAGTGATTGAAGGGCCGTTGATGGCAGGCATGGATGTGGTAGGCGACCTGTTCGGCAGTGGTAAAATGTTTTTACCGCAGGTGGTAAAAAGCGCAAGGGTGATGAAAAAATCGGTAGCAGTACTTACGCCGTATATCGAACAGGAAAAAGAAGACCGCAAACAGGCGCACCTGGCTGCCGGAACGGTGAATGAAGAGTCGGCAGGCGCTGCAAAGATATTATTGGCCACCGTAAAAGGGGATGTACATGACATTGGAAAAAATATTGTGGGCGTGGTACTTGGATGCAATGGTTATGAAATCAAGGACCTGGGCGTGATGGTTCCTGCTGATAAAATACTGGATGAAGCGGAAAAATTCGGCGCCGATATAATCGGTTTATCCGGGCTTATCACCCCTTCTTTAGATGAAATGGTGCATGTGGCCCACGAAATGAAAAGGCGCAACATGAAACAACCCCTGCTCATTGGCGGAGCCACCACATCCCGGATGCATACAGCAGTGAAGATAGCCCCGCAATACGATAAAGGCGTGGTACATGTTCTGGATGCTTCCAGGAGCGTTACGGTTGCCGGCAATCTGCTGAACGATGAACAGAAAACAAATTTTCTTATTGATATCAGGTCAGAATATATAAAACTGAAGGAAGATTTTGAAAATAAAAAGCCCATCAAGCAGTTCTTATCTTTTACCGATGCACAAAAGAATGCAGCAAAGATCAACTGGGCATCTTATCAACCGGTTACTCCTTCCTTTACCGGGCCAAAGCAATTTGACAACTACGACTTAAATGAAATAAGAAAATATATCGACTGGCAGCCCTTCTTCATTGCCTGGGAACTGCATGGGAAATTCCCGCAGATACTGAGCGATGAGAAAGTAGGTGTGGAAGCAACCAAACTTTACAACGATGCCAATGCATTGCTGGATAAGATCGTTGCAGAAAAATGGCTCAGCGCAACGGGTGTTGTTGGCTTCTGGCCTGCCAATAAAACGGCTCCCGATTCGGTTGATGTATTATCAAATGATGGCGTTGTAAAACTGGAGTTTCTTCGTCAGCAGATAAAAAAAGCCGACGGACAACCCAACCTCTCCTTAGCAGATTTTATCAGTCCGGCTGAAGAAAAGCCACAGGACTACATTGGGGCTTTCAGCGTAACCATCAAAGGCATTGAAGAACATATCAAACGTTTTGAATCGCAGCACGATGATTATAATAAGATCACGCTGCAGGCACTGGCTGATCGTTTGGCCGAAGCATTTGCCGAATGCCTGCACGAAAAAACAAGGAAGGAATTCTGGGGCTATGAAAAGAATGAACAACTCAGCAACGAACAACTGATCAAAGAAGAATATACCGGCATACGCCCGGCTCCCGGCTACCCTGCCTGCCCGGATCATACAGAGAAGTACAACCTTTTTAAATTACTGGGTGGCGAAGCAACAACCGGCATTCATCTTACCGAATCGCTGGCCATGTACCCGGCAGCTTCTGTTTGCGGCTGGTATTTTGCAAACCCCGAAAGTAAATACTTCGGCGTGGGTAAGATCAATAATGACCAGTTGAATGATTATGCAAAAAGAAAAGGAATGAGCCTGGACGAAGCTACAAGATGGCTGCGGCCGGTATTAGAGTAGTGTTACTCTTTTTCAAACTGGTCTTTCATTTCCTGCGCATTTTTGGCATCGTTTACTCCTTTTATTAAAAACACGATCACGGCTATTTTAAAGATCAGCCCGCCAAAGATGGTAGCGGGTTCAATAATGGCATTCACCACAATAAAAACACCGAATAATATCAACCCGCCAACAATGGCATAATAAGGTTTTTTCTTTGTCCAGAACCCCAGCGCAATAAAGCCCCCGATATAAACCGTCCAGAGCATATAGTCCAGCCACATCACCTCTATATCGAATGGGTATTTAGAGAACAGGATCAGCGCATTTAATAACAAAATGCCCGCCGCAATAAAAAGCGTGTTCCTTGCCTGGCGGATATGCTTGTCGTATCCTTCCATAGAAAATTCTTCCTTGCTGAAAATGGTTTCAGAAGGATTGGCCGGTGCCGGGTCTTGTTGACCGTCTTTGAGAGGAAATTCGTTGCTGTTCTCCATGATTAATTTTTAACAATGATAATTTAAAAAAAATTATTTGTCAACTTCTTTCCGCACTGTTTTATCAAGGTATCAGGCCAGCCGGTTCAGTTCCAGCCGGTTTATAATATTAAATACAAGCAGGATGGTGAGAAAATAATTTTTTATCTCCTCTTTATCACGCAATCCTTTCCTGGGCGGCTCCAGCAGGTTCTCGTCAAAAGGCACGGCGATATAACATTTGCCCGCAACAAAGGAAAAAACAATATCCCTTCCCAGTTTCTCTTTGATGAGCAGTATATGATCCATCATATGATAGGAAAGGATCAACGATGCTTCATCAGTATTGCTGGTATAAACGGAATAATGCTTATCAAAGGATGCATGACCGGTATTTACCCGCTGTACATGCGGCAGGGGAAACAGGCGGTAATGCCCGTCGGCCATGCTTGCCGGCAGTTGCGAATGGCCCTTTGTCCATAAATAAGTAGCCCCCGCAAACGAACTGTTTATCCGGGCGCAAAAGAACAGCCCTTTAAAAATATAGTTAACGCCGGTTGCGTCTTCGATCCATGACTTTACCTCGGAACAATGAAACGAAAGGCCGTTGTAAACACTCTCCCAGTAATCATCGCCATCAAAATGGGTGAACCGGCGCCGGTACAACCCGCTTGCCTTGTATTCCTTCTTCGAAATAAAACCCATGGGTTTATAAACGGCAGCCGGATAGATATAGGTTATGATGGGGCCAATGATCTTTTCCTTAAAATCATCAATATACCGGTCGGAGTATTTTGCCGAAAAATAAACCCCGATGATACACATGATGAGCATGGCAATGGCAAGTATATGCCCAATGGGGAGCAGCCTGGTGTAATACATGAGGAAACTGATGAAGGTTCCGGCGCCGGTGAACCAGGTAAAGCGTTTCCAGTTGGAGGCAGCCGACTCGTCGTTGTCCAGCTCATCCAGGTTCGGCTGTATCTTCAGTTTATAGAAATCCTCAAAATTCTTTATCTCATCCATAATGCTGCATTGAATTTATTTCTTTTTTGTAACTATGCATTGTTAATATTAGAACCCATGCGTATCATCTCGTATAATGTAAACGGCATACGTGCCGCCATGAAAAAAGGATTCATAGACTGGCTTAAAACCAACCCGGCCGATATCATTTGCCTGCAGGAAACCAAGGCCTCCAAAGATGATGTAGACGTTAAGCAACTGGAAGCGCTGGGTTTTCATCATTACTGGTTCAGTGCACAAAAAAAGGGATACAGCGGCGTAGCTGTTTTTTCCAAAAAGAAACCCGATAACGTGGTTTATGGCAATGGGCATGCACCCAGCGATGACGAAGGAAGGGTGATACAGCTTGATTTCGGTGATATCCGCCTTATCAATGCGTACTTTCCGTCGGGCACCAGCGGCGATGAGCGGCAGCAATTCAAATACGGCTGGCTGGATGAATTTCATGCATACCTGAATAAACTGAAAAAGAAATTTCCCAAGATCGTTTTGGTAGGAGATTACAATATAGCCCACCGGGAAATTGATATCCATGATCCCAAAGGCAATAAGAACAGCAGTGGCTTTCTGCCGCAGGAACGGGACTGGTTGAGTAAATTTTTAGACAGTGGCTGGGTAGATACCTTCCGGGAATTTCATAAAGAGCCGCATCGTTACAGTTGGTGGAGCCAGCGTTTTCCTTCTGTACGGCTTAATAACAAGGGCTGGCGCATCGATTATATCACGGTAACTGAGCCATTGAAGAAGCAGTTAAAAGATGCCGATATCTTCCCGGATGTAAAGCACAGCGATCATTGTCCCATCTACGTTGAACTAAAAGAAAAATAATTGGCCCCGATGATCATTTATAATGTTACCATCAAAGTACAGGAGTCTGTTAAAGAAAAATGGCTTACCTGGCTAAAGGAAGAACATATTCCCGAAGTGATCGGCACGGGCTGTTTTACCCATGCCGTTATTTTACAATTGCTGGAGGTTGATATTTCGGAAGGCCCCACCTATGCCATACAATACCACACCGAAAGTAAGGGGCTGTACAATAATTATATTGAGAACCATGCCCCCCTCATGCGCCAGAAAAGCTTTGACAAATGGGGCGATAAATTCATTGCCTTTCGCTCCGTAATGCAGGTTGTTAACTAAATGTGCAAAACAATTACCCGCTGTTTTTTTAAATAAACGTGGCTTTTTTTAATCCCTTCAAAACCGCATGGGCAAAGGATTTCAGGAGGCATTACCCCGAAACCAGCTACAGCAAAGGATTTCATCAATCCTTATTCCATCACCTGCAGATTTTAAAAAAGCAGATATGGGGTAAAATCCTTGTCAACTGCGGATTTCAGCAGTTATCAATAAAAAAGAAAAATCAGAAAAAAAATTTTGTTGCAATCAAAAACCGTATATATTTGTCGCACATTAAAATTCAAAAAAAATTATCATGAACAAAGCTGAATTGAT
>DAOQRQ010000021.1:0-16256 GCA_035355815.1 Ferruginibacter sp.
GAACGGATTGGATTGATCGGCTATAACGGCACCGGAAAATCCACCCTGCTGAAGGTTTTAACCGGTCAATACAGCCCGGCCAAAGGAACCGTTGAAAAAGGCCGGGAAACCACTATTGGCTTTTTACACCAGGACCTGCTGAGCTTTGATACCGATGATTCGATACTGGAAGTGGCCATGGGCGCTTTTGAGCGGGTGAAAGAACTGGAAAAAGAAATTGAAGAGATCGGGAAAAAGCTGGAAGCAACCGGCGACGAATCCCTGGCCCATGATTATGCCGACCGGCTTCATGAAATGGAAGTATTGGACGGGTATAATATTCATCATAAAACAGAAGAGATATTGCAGGGCCTGGGTTTTGCCAACGCCGATCTGCAAAAGCCCTATAAACAGTTCAGCGGTGGCTGGCGTATGCGGGTATTGCTGGCTAAAATGATACTGATGCACCCGGATGTATTGTTGCTGGATGAGCCCACCAACCACCTTGATATGCCCAGTATTGAATGGCTGGAGAAATACCTGCAGCACTATCCAGGTGCCGTGGTGATCGTAAGTCACGACCGGTATTTTTTAGACCGTATGGTTACCAAGGTTGTTGAATTATACCAGCAGCAGTTACACTTTTATACCGGCAATTACTCCTTCTACGAAACAGAAAAAGCCTTACGGGTGGATATACAAAAGAAGGCGTACGAAAACCAGCAGGATTATATACGCCAGCAGGAACGCTTTGTGGAACGCTTTAAAGCAAAAGCAAGTAAAGCAGCACAGGCGCAGAGTATAGTTAAGCGTCTGGATAAGCTTGACCGGATAGAAGACGTGGAAATAGAACGGCCCAACATACGCATCAATTTTTCAGTTGATAAACAGCCGGGACGCACTTTGTGCACGCTGAAGCATGTATCAAAAAGTTTCGGAAGCCTCCGGATCGTTGAAGATACCGGGGCCGAGATAGACCGGGGCGATAAGGTTGCCCTTATCGGCGCAAACGGAAAAGGCAAATCAACCTTACTGAGGATTATTGCCGGTACCGAACCTTTCCAGGGCGAACGCATCTGGGGCCATAATGTAGATGATTCGTTTTATGCCCAGCATCAGCTGGAGGCACTGGATGTAAATAATAATGTGCTGGAAGAGATGCAGAGCAGCCGCAGCGGAAAAACAGATCTTGAACTGCGGAGTTTGCTGGGATGTTTCTTATTCAGCGGCGACGACGTGGATAAGAAGATAAAGGTATTAAGCGGTGGCGAAAAAGCCCGGGTGGCACTGGCTAAAACAATTGTAAGCAAGGCCAATTTCCTTTTACTGGATGAACCTACCAATCACCTCGACCTGCATTCGGTTGAATTACTGATCGAGGCCTTGAACAAATACGAAGGCAGTATTGTGCTGGTAAGTCACGACCGTTATTTCATCAGCAAGATCGCTAATAAGATATGGGAAATTGAAGATCACAAGATCGTAGAGTTTAAAGGCACCTATAAAGAATGGGAAGACTGGAAAGAAAGAAGAGAAGCCGAAAGGATCAAAGAAGCAAAAGCCATTAAACAGCCCGAACCGGTACAGCAGGTTGAAAAGAAAACAAAAGAACCTGAAAAACAGGTTCAGCGTAATTCAATCGACAAAGAGTTAAAGAAAGAACTGCAGAAGCAAAAGAATATCTTCAACCAGCTGGAAGAAAAGATAGCCCGGTTAAACAAACAAAAAACGCAACTGGAAGCCGACCTGGCTTCGCCGGATGTTTACAACGACCGGAACCGTTTTGTTCAGACAGAAACAGCTTATAAAAACACCAGCAGCGATCTGCAGAAAGCATCTTCCGAATACGAAACTGCCTTTGAAAAACTGATGGAACTGGAAGAAAAGATGAAATAATTTCCTGCGGTTTTACCAATTTTAAAAAAGCTATAAATAAAAAAAGTCCCCGGCATAACCGGGGACTTTTTTATCAGTTGGGATCTGTTACCAGATTAATAATTCCTTACTGTCATTTCTACCCTTCTGTTCTTAGCACGGCCAGCAGCAGTTTTGTTATCAGCAACTGGTTTGCTTTCGCCATAACCTGTTGAAGTAAGACGGCTCTCATCGATGCCTTTGCTTACGAGGTATGCTTTAACTGAAGCAGCTCTTTTCTCAGACAAAACCTGGTTGTTCTCGTCTTTACCAACGTCATCTGTATGACCATCTACATTTACTTTATAAGAAGGATTCTCTTTCAGGATGCTGACAACATCATTCAGTTTAGGGAATGATTTAGCAAGCAACTTGTCGCTTCCGGTTGCGAAGAATACATTCTGAGCAGCTTTGTTCACACGCTCAACGATTTTTTCGTCAATTACCGGGCAACCGTAGTTAGAAGCAGGTCCTTTTTCGTTGATACATTTATCTTCCTCATCATTTACACCATCACCATCTGTATCAGGAATTGGGCAACCCTGGTAACGGGCAACACCTGGAACGGTAGGACATTTATCCTGTTCGTCGTTGATACCGTCTTTATCAGTATCAGGGATAGGACAACCCTGGTAGCGGGCTAAACCGGCAACATCCGGACATTTGTCATCGCCATCAGCAATACCATCACCGTCTTTATCAGGACAACCTTTCAAAGAAGCAAGACCTTTTACGTCGGGGCATTTATCATCCACGTCTAAAACACCGTCACCATCCCTGTCTTTTGGAGGTTCAACTACTGGTGGTGGAGGTGGAGGAACCACTTTCACTTTTTCTTTTCCTATATTCTGAGCAAAACCTACTGAATAAAACAGGTGGTCGCCCAATGTTTTCTTAGATAATGTCCACCTGTATTGAGCCTGAACAAAAAGATAAGTAACGCTGTTGAAATTAATTTGTGCTCCAAGACCTGCTGGTACATAACCGCCAAAATGGTCGGTATAAAGACCACCGCCAATACCTACTGTTAAGAAAGGATTGATCAACGCTGCATCGGGGAACAGGCGGGCATTTAAAGTTGGCTCCAGTTCAACACCGAATTCTGTCTTTCCTTGTGGGGTTCCGTAGTAAATAGCATTGTAATCACGGAACATACCATTCAACCTTAAAGAGAAATCAAGCCTGTTACTAATTCCTTTCCAATAAGAAAGAGAAAACCCTTTATTCAGATCTCTGAACCTGGTGTAAACTTTACCGGTTTCTGGATTTTTGATACCCAAAGGAGCGTTAAAGTCGGCCATATTAAAATGCAAACCAAGAAGGGTACCCTTCTTACTGTCATTACTCATTTTTTTCTGGGAAAAACCACTTGTGGCTAAAAGAGTTAATGCCAGAATTAGCGTTAGTTTTTGTTTCATAAACTTCAATTTTATTAAAAATTTTTGTCTGAGTTATGTGCAAATATAATGTTAAATTAATGGAAAGGCAAAATTTGAATACAATTTTATTATTTACCCAAAAATAGTCAAAATCAGACCTTTACCAACTTCCATTTGCCTTTTCGGAAGATGATAATACTGGTAATTGCCAGTACCGATTCTGCAATATTTATGGCCACATAAACACCGGTTGTTCCCCAGCCCAGGTACCTCACAAGCAGGTAGGCAAGAGGTATCTGTAAAAGCCAAAAAACAAAGAGGTTTATATAGGTTGGTGTTTTACTGTCGCCTGCCCCATTGAAGGCCTGGGTAAGCACCATGCCATAAGCAAAGCAGGTATAACCGATGGCAAGAATATGCAGGCATTTGGTTCCTTCTTTTACCGCAAGTTCGTTGCTTGTAAAGAACCGCATCAATGTTTCGCCAAAGAAGAAGAAAACAATACCTACTAAAATGAAGAAGCATAACGCAAGAAAAGCACTTCGCCAGACCGACTTCTCAGCTCTTTCCGGGTGACCGGCACCGAGGTTCTGACCGGTAAGCGTAGCCGCCGCATTGGCAATACCCCATGCAGGCAGTATTGTGAAAATGCAAATCCTTATGGCCGTGAAATACCCTGAAGTAGCTTCAACACCGGATTCGGCAACAAGCTTTGCCAGGAATATCCAGCTGCAACTGCCGATCAGGAATTGGAACATGGCACCCGATGAGGTACTCAGCAGATTTTTTATCAGTTGTATATCCGCCCTGAACTGGTTGAGGGAAAGCTTCACCAGGTCTTTACCGCCAAACAGGTGATAAAACTGGTAAAGCACCCCACAACCTCTTCCAATAGTGGTGGCCACAGCTGCCCCCATCAATCCCATTTTAGGAAAAGGCCCGTAACCCATGATCAGTAAAGGATCAAGAACAATATTGATAATATTTGCAATGATCAAAGAGCGCATGGCAACAGATGCATCGCCGGCACCGCGGAATATGCCATTGTTCACAAACAACAGCATGATCACGATATTACTGCCCAGCATTACCTGGGTGAAGCGGTAATGTTCATCAACCAGGCTTGCATCGGCTCCCATAAAGCGTAATATCTCTTTGGGAAACAGGATGCCAAAAATGCTTATCAGTACCGAAAAAGCAGTGGCAATAAGTATTACCTGCGCCGCAACGGACGAAGCGCTTTTAAAATCCTTCTCCCCGGCCCTTCTGGCTATTAAAGCCGTAGCGCCCATTGCCAGTCCCCAGGCAAGTGAATAAAGAATGGTAAGCGATGACTCGGTCAAGCCAACGGTAGCCGCTGCTGCCGGGCTTACTTTGTTCACAAAATAAATATCCACCAGTGCAAAGGAAGATTCAAGTATCATTTCCAAAACCATGGGAACCGCCAACAAAAAGATAGCCCGGTCGATACTGCCGGTAGTAAAATCTTTTATATCGCCACGGATGGCCTGTTTGAATAATTTGAAAAAAGGAGTTTTCGTATCCTGATTTATTATTTCAGTCATTATTGATAAAAATTAAAAAATAGAAAGATACTCCCGTAACGGGAGTTTGAATTTACGAGAAAGACCTGAAGAAAGGAACCTGTTCCTTTTACAATGCATGTGCAATGTTCTCCAGGTTAGATCAGGACTTCATATTCGTACTATTGAAAAAAGTGGTGATCCGGTTTGGATTGGACAATGATCCTCCCGATTAGAAATCGGGATGCGCTATCCAACTGCCTCCGGCAACGACTTTATATATTTTCTGCTTTTTTGCTTTTTAATTTGTTGCTCTCTTTTTCTTGCGTCTGCCAGTTCTTCAAAAATTTCCTTGTACACTAATATCCAGGCAACACCTGTACTGGAAAATTTTTCCTTTCCCCTGTTATGTTCTTCCAGGCGTCTTTCCATATCAGGAGTAGACCCAACATAGTACTTATCAAGCTTTGAACTGAATAATATGTAACAAAAAGCAGACATAAAAATTCTGTTCTTTAAGTAGAGCTTAATTTTTTGTGATCCGGATTGGATTCGAACCAATGACCCTCAGCTTAGAAGGCTGATGCTCTATCCAACTGAGCTACCGGACCAATTTTATTATGCAAGAACTTTATTCGCCGGGTTTTTCAGATCGGATTTGAACCAACGACCCTCCCGATCAGAAATCGGGATGCGCTATCCAACTGAGCTACCGGACCAATTTTTTGCAGCGGCAAAGCTAAGAAATTTTTACATTGCATGTAATCTTATGTACAATGGATGTAAAAATAGAACCATCGTGGAAGGAAGTGTTGCAGCAGGAGTTCACCAAGCCTTACTTTCAACAGGTTGTTACATTCTTAAAAACCGAAAAAGCCGCAGGCAAGATCATTTATCCTCCCGGGTCGCTCATCTTTAATGCGTTTAACCAAACACCGTTCTCCAAACTTAAAGTGGTATTGCTCGGGCAAGACCCCTACCACGGAGCCGGGCAGGCACACGGATTGAGTTTTTCTGTTCCCAACGGTATCAAACCTCCGCCTTCGCTGGTAAATATCTTTAAAGAGATACAAAGCGATATCGGGGTGGCCATGCCCGCTTCTTACGGCAACCTTACCCGTTGGGCAGAACAAGGCGTATTGTTATTGAATGCAGCCTTAACCGTAAGGGCCAACGAACCATTCAGTCATGCTAAAAGCGGCTGGGCTGAATTTACCGATGCGGTCATTCAAAAAATATCCGACAAAAAAACGGGGATCGTTTTTTTACTCTGGGGAAGATTTGCACAAGACAAACAACTGCTGATAGATGAGACCAGGCATTTTGTTTTAAAAGCGGCCCACCCCTCCCCGTTCTCTGCCGACAAAGGTTTTTTCGGCTGTAAACATTTTTCAAAAACAAACGACCTGTTGGTAAAACAAGGCATCTCTCCCATCGACTGGAAATTATTAACCCCTTAGCTTTGCCGGCCATGAAGATCATTAAAAATATATTTGGCCGTATCTGGGCACTATGGGCACTCATTGCATTCTTAGCAACCTTTCTCATCATCATCATTCCTGCGATGCTTACAAACCTCGTACAGGATCCCAAAGGCCAGGATCTATTCATGCGCATTGCCCGGTTATGGATGAATGTTTGGTTGTTCCTGGCTGGATGCCCGCTGAAAGTAAAAGGCAAAGAGAATTTTAAACCGGGCGAAACTTATGTGGTGGTATTTAATCACAATGCACTGTTAGATGTACCCTTATCGGCGCCTTATGTGCCGGGGCCGAACAAAACAATTGCCAAAGCATCCTTTGCAAAAATTCCGTTGTTTGGTTTGTTTTATACAAAAGGATCTGTGCTGGTTGACCGGAAAAATGAAAAAAGCCGCAGCAAAAGTTTTGATGCCATGAAAAAAGTTCTCGCCACCGGCATGCACATGTGCATCTATCCCGAAGGAACCCGTAACCGCACCGATAAACCGATCAAGCCATTCTACGACGGCGCTTTTCGTTTAGCTGCTGCGGCACAAAAAGACATCATCCCCTGCGTGATAAAAGGAACGAAGAAAGCCATGCCCATCAATAAAAGATTCTATTTATTCCCCACCCGTTTGTCGATGCAGTTTTTACCGCCCGTTCCTTCGGCAGGTAAACCGGTAGAGAAACTGAAAGAAGAAGTGTACGATGTAATGCTGAAAGAATATACAGGACAATGATCCTCTAAACCCTAAACTCCTAAACCCTAAACTACCATCTACAGATCATAAAAATACCTTGTCCGGTTTATACGTAAATCTCTTAACAAGGATGATTTTGGACTGATACTGATATTAAAGGAGCGGTATTTTCCAACCGGTGAGATATTGATGGCCATCTGCCAGCAGTGCATTTCCCGGGTAAGATACATGCTGATCATACCCAGTTCCTTTTCTGTTATATTGTAGGAACCATTCATCCCGATCTGCCATTTGGGGGTAAGGTTTAAGGTACCAGACCAGGTAGCGTTTTGTGTTAGGTATCCCGTATAGCCCGTTCCAAAACCATTGGGTATCCTGGAATAATTTAGTGAATAAGAAAAGCTGATGCTCCAGGGAATATTAAAATTGGCAAACTCCCCGGGGTTATTGCTGATGTATGCAGCCTCCTGCTGGTATTCATCAAGCGGCATACCGGTAATGGGATTTACCTGGTTAAGCACAGGGTTGGTATTGGCCAGCTTTTCATTCTTATCTCCTCCCCGGAACTGGCTTTGCACAGATATACCACCGCTCGTCATCTTACCCAATGCAAACAGTTTCTTATTCCAGATCAGTTTGTTGATGAACTCTCCCTTGCTGTCGGTTAAGTATGGAACCACCAGCGCATTGGCCGATATGCTTATCTTATCAAACAGGTTGGTGCGGAAATTAATGGTGAATGGTTTCAACTGGAAGGCTGTGTCAAGAAAATTATAACTGCTGTTGATACTGAGCCCGTCGATCAGTGTCACTTTCTTCACCGCATCGGCGCTGGTATCTTTCCGGTTACGCACTTTCATCTGCAGTACGTTATCAAGTCCGAAATTCAGTCCCCCGAATTTTCCTTCACCAAATGCGCCAAACACTCCCCGCTCATGAACAGAAAATCTGCGGAAGGTTCCACTGGTATCTGTCTGTGTCCAGTACCAGAACTTCCGGTTCATATCGGGCTTATAACTGGCCGATACCTGCGGGCGCAACTCATGCCGTATCGCTTTTACCGGGCTTTTCTTTCCAAAAGTGAACAAGCCGAATATGCGGGTGCCCACACTTACTCCAAAATTCATTTCACGGGCTGTATAAAATCCTTTGCTGATGCTGGTGTCTATTTTCTTATTAATAGGATCCCAGCTGCGGATGAATTTTTCCTGGTACCATTTTTCAACATAACTAACACTGGGTGCTATCTGGAAATAACCCATCTGTGGAAGCGATAAGGTAAGCGGCACATTATGACTGGCCCCCCATTGATAGTTCTTTGAAAACTCATTAAAGAAACTTCCCGTGGTATCATAAAATGAAGAGAGGCTCCTGATATTGGTATTAAGTGCCAGGCCGATATTTTCGTACCACTTGTACTCACCGATCACTTCTTTACGGCGGAACGGATACAGGGTGTTTACATTAAAACCGATATCCGGAAGGTTTATATTGTATTGTTTGATATTGGTATTCTGGTTATGGTTGGCGCTGACGTTAAGATTAAACGGCTTGTCCTTCCATATCTTGGAATAGGTAACAGATGAACTAAGAATATTCTGAAAATTCCGCTGCGGGCTATTGGGTACGGCTGAATTGAATCCATTGCTTCCCGCATTAACACTGGCGTTGAAACTTACACCCGGTCTTGCCTTCAAATCCGAACTGTGGCTCCAGCGGATATTGAATCCCCTGGCTCCCGATTTATCCAGATCACGCAGGTGCTGAATATCCAGCGACAGGTTGCCCTGGTATTTATAGCGCTTGTAATACCGTGGACTTACATTGGCCGTCCATCCTCCGTAAGAATAGATCGTACCCCTCAGGATCACATCCCATTTATCATTGATCACTTTATAATAGCCCAATCCTTCCAGCGCCAAACCCAATTGCTCATTTGCATTAAAGGTAGGCGCTAAAATTCCCGAATGCCTTCCCTGGCTCAATGGGTAGATCCCAAAAGGCAGCACTACGGGTATCGGTACATTTTCAAACTCGGGATGCACGGGCCCGGTGATGGCCATCTTCTTATTGATGAATTTTATTTTTTTACTTACAAAAGAAAAGTGCGGTGTATCTAAATTACAGGTAGTGAACCTTCCCCGGTATGCATAAAACGTATTGGCATCTGTTTTTTTAATGCGCTCTCCATACACAAACAACTCATCCTGCTGGGTATAAGTCCCCTTGGTGATGCCCTTACCCGTCTTCATATTGAACTTGATGGAATCGCTCTGCGTTTTAAAATCGCCCTGGTTGAATTTGGGAAAACTGATCACATTGCCATTGCTGTCTTTTACCAGGTATGCGCTTACTATATTGGTACGCTGGTCAAATTCTATCCGGGGAGAAACCAGTTTATTGTCGATATACTCCACCCGGGTTGTTTTACCGTACAGGATGATCTTCTTTTCCGGTATGTCCAGGATCATCGAATCATCGGCATGGTAGGTAACCGGTGCATCCAGCGAATCTTTGGAAGATTTAAAAGCGAATGTATCTTTTGTAACAACAATACCGGTATCCAAAATCCGTTTTGTTACCAGAGGTTCTTCTGCATTTACAGCACCCGGTACATTTTTGTTTTTAGAAGAATCCGTTTTACTTACCGGTTTAACAGGAATGGTATCGGTCGTTAAGAAACTGTGAAAGTGTTTAGCGCCTGAACCAGCAGCGCCACAGTAAAGCGTTATCGTCAATAACAGCCCTGCAGATACCAATACCGATATGTATTTTGCCTTACCTTTGTTTAGTTGGTTCATAGCGAAGATTGGCAAAAATAGCCATTAAGTGCCGATTGTTACCGGTAGAATTTGTGAATATTGTTTTTATACTAACCCCTTTTAAAACGCATCAGGTATGCTGAGAAACAAAGTGCCCGTTTTATTTTTTTTTGCTGCTTTGCAATTGTTAATATTCCCCGGTTTATTTTCACAGGCTCCAAAAAAGATCAGAACCATTGTGGTGGATGCCGGTCATGGCGGCACAAAAGACCCGGGCGCCACAGGCCAGTATGAAAATTCATTGCGTTCAAAAGAGAAAGACATTACCCTTGCCATTTCATTAAAGCTGGTGGAAGAACTGAAGAAACAAATGCCCGATGTAAAGATCGTTCCTACCCGTACCACCGATATTTACCAGGACCCCCGTGAAAAAGCACGCATTGCCAATGAGGCCAGGGGCGACCTGTTCTTATGCATTCATGCCGACAGCGGCCCATTGAAACAGGGAAGAAGGCAGATCGGCACCCGAACCGTTACCCGCTATAAAGTAACCGGCAAAGGCAAGAAGAAGAAACGGATACCCCACCAGGTAGAAGAGCCTGTTTATGAATATTTCAAATACCCTTTAACAAGAAGCGGCACCAGCGTATGGATATTTGCGGCGCATAAAACCAGTGATAAACTGAAAGCCATCATGGATGGCGATGAGAATTTTGAAATTGAGGCCAATGGCGTGGATTCGCTGGAAAGCAATTTTGATTTCAGCACGCCCGAAGGAAAGATCATCGCCGGTATCTACGCAAAACGCTACCAGGAAAGAAGCGACCGGCTGGCCACCATGGTGAATGAAGAAGTGGAATCAACCGGGAGGCAATCCTTAGGCGTGAGCCAGCGGCAAAAAGGAATATGGGTATTACAGGCTACCAATATGCCCGCCATATTAATTGAAACAGGCTTCATCAATAACCCCGAAGACGAGCGCTACCTGAACAGCGAAAAAGGTCAGCAGGAACTTGCCGAAGCAATTACTGCAGCAGTTAAACGTTATAAAGAACAGGTAGAGAGTGTAAATAACAATCCCAAACCGGTTACCAACGGAACAGGAGGCAACGGCAGCGAAAAACCCAGGGCCGATCCCATTCCGGAAGCCATTGAAAAAAGGCCGGTAAAAGATTCAAAAATACTGGAAGTAAAAAGCAACAAAATAAAAGTAGACCTGTTTGATGATGGAGAGATCGACAACGATATCGTATCGGTATATTTCAACAATACGCTGCTGGTGGATAAAAGATCAATCACGGCACAGGCACATTCATTTACCCTTAACCTGGCGGCAGGAAAGACAAATGAACTGGTACTGGTTGCCGAAAACCTGGGCAGCATACCGCCAAACACGGCGCTGATGATCATCACCGATGGAACCGGCCGGTATGAAGTGCGGCTGAGCGCCGACATGAAAAATAATGCATCGGTAAGATTTGAGTTGAAAAATAATAACTAAATTTCCATCTGCTTTAAGCAACTTTGCCGCTGAAGCATACCACGAAAAATGAAAATTTCTAACGAAACCAAGATCGGCATCCTTGCCGCCTTTGCCATCACCCTGCTGATCCTTGGATTTAATTTTTTAAAGGGAAAGACCTTTCTCGGTAAGAGCCATACCCTCTATGCCGTTTATACCGATGTGCAGGGGCTTGCGCCATCCAACCCGATCATGATCAACGGCCTGCAGGTAGGCACGGTGTACAGTATCGTACCCGACAAAAGCATGAAACAGATACTGGTGAATATGACCCTGACGAAAGACGTAAACATCCCCCGCAATTCTGTAGCCACTATCAAAGTTGATCTGCTCGGACAGATCAGCGTGGTGATACACCTGGGAGATGCACAACAGTACCTGGTTACAAAAGACACCATTGCCACTATTCCGTCCATGGGCATTTTCACCGAATTCATGGGAAAGGTAAACCCGGTTTTCCTGGAAGTAAAAAAAGCGATCGGTTCCATTGATTCGGTACTGGGGAATTTCAATAAGATACTTGACCCATCTGCCAAGAACAATATCGGCTCGGCCCTGGAGAACTTAAATAAAACAACCGCTAACCTCATCACCGCATCTGCCTCACTTAATGTGTTACTCAATACACAAACCGGGGCACTGGCAGGCACCCTCAATAACCTGAATAGTTTTACCGGCAACCTCACAAAGAATAATGATAAAATAAACAGCCTGGTAGACAACCTGGATAAAACAGCCGGCAATCTTTCTAAACTGGACCTTGAAAAAACACTGAATACACTGAACAGCACCATCGGCGATCTGAAATCCACCATCGGCAAACTGAACAGTTCTTCCGGTACCATCGGGTTATTATTGAACGATACCAGGCTTTATAATAACCTCACGGCAACCACCAACAAACTCAATCTGCTGATAGATGACCTGAAGACAAATCCAAAACGATATGTGAATGTTTCGGTATTCGGCAAAAAGAATAAAAGCGCCGGCTTAACGGTTCCATTGCCCGATACCGTGAATGCACCTTACCTGAAGCAATAATAATTTTATCATTCTGTTACAAAATAAAAACGCAATTTACAGGCTGAAAAACAGTTCCATTGCGATTGAAATTTACCAGCAGCATCCTTTTATTTTTCATCCTGGCCAGTTGCAGGGTCTCTGCGCAGCAGGTCATCAATGCCTCCTCCCCTTCCGATACCATACGCACCATCCAGATCGTGCAGGGGAAAAACCTGCGGCAGAAAACAACCGACTCCACCGTACTGGAAATGATCGCCGGCAACGTGGTGATCAAAGAAGCGCTTACTACTTTTTATTGCGACAGCGCCACGCTCAACCACAAAACAAATGTGCTGGAAGCCTATGGCAATATTCATATCAATGATAACGACAGCATTCATACCTATGCGCAAAGCCTGCGCTACATCGGCAACGACCGCATCGCCTATTTAAAAAAGAATGTACGGCTCACCGATAAAAAAGGAACCCTGTACACCGATGACCTGGAATACAATTTAAGAACCGGCATTGCCACCTACAAGAACGGCGGCCGCATCACCAACGAAAAAACCGTACTCACCAGCGAAGAAGGCGTTTACATCGCCGATACCAAGGATGTATATTTTAAAAAGAATGTACACCTGAAAGATCCCGACCGGGATATATGGACAGACAGTTTGCTGTACAACCTCAAAACCAATATTGCCACTTTCATCGCCAAAACACATATCGTTGGTAAAGACGGAAGTATTATTGATACTAAGTCCGGAACATACAACCTGGCAACAGGCGAAGCGATCTTCTTCGACAGAACATCGTTCAGCGACAGTACCCATTCGGGCGTTGCAGATAAGATAGCTTTCGACAAAAAATCAAATACCTTTCAAATGGAAGGCAATGCCAAACTGGTAGACAGTGTGAACCAGGTAACCGTGGTAGGCGGTAAAATATTCGGAAATACAGAATTGAATTCCTTCCTGGCCACCAATAAGCCCGTGATGATCTTTTACCGCGACGGCGACAGTACCTATGTTGCTGCCGACACCCTTTTCTCCGGCCTGCGCAAATACGATTCGCTTGAACGGAAGATCGTAACGATGAAAGACACCATCAACAAAACAACGGCCGTAAATACAAGTGCCCGGGATACATCCGTACGCTACTTCCTCGCTTTTCACCACGTTCGCATATTCAATGATTCGTTGCAGGCCGTAAGCGACAGCCTCCACTACTCCACCATTGACTCCACCTTTAAATTATTCGGCGAGCCCATTGTCTGGAATGGCGAATCGCAGGTTACCGGCGATACCATTTATATGTACACCGAAAACCAAAAAGCGAAACGGATCTATGTTTTTAATAACGGCATGATCATTAATAAATCAAACGACAGGATGTATAACCAGATCGCCGGCCGAACGGTGAACGGGTATTTCACCAACGGCGTGATCGACTATGTACGCATAAAAGGATCCCCGGCAGAAAGTATCTATTACCCGCTGGATGACGACAGCGCTTATGTAGGCATGAACCGCAGCAGCGGCGATGTGATCGATATTTATTTTGTGAAGAAGGAACTGAACAAAGTGAAATTCATTAATAATGTAGATGGTGTTTTATACCCGCTGAAACAGATCCCGGAAGACCAGAAACAACTAAAAGGTTTTAAATGGCTGGATAAAAGAAGGCCAAAGAGCAAACTGGAGTTGTTTGAATAAACTGGTCTGACGTCCCGTCTGAACGCAACCCGTTTTTACCCGGAGGCACAAAGTGATTTCACAAAGCACACAGAGAAAAACCGGTCAGATAGCACGTCAGACCAGTTTTGCCAATGCCTCTTTGATCCTGGCAAATCCCTTCTCAATATTTTCCATGCTGTTGGCAAAAGAAATACGGATGCAGTTGGGTTCGCCAAATGCTTTTCCTGTTACGGTGGATACATGCGCTTTATTAAGCAGGTACATACAAAGGTCATCAGCAGTTTCTATCTTATCTTCCCCATCTGATTTACCAAAGTAATTACTGATGCCTGGAAAAACATAGAAAGCGCCTTGTGGTTCACTGCATGCCATCCCTGGAATTTCTTTCAGCAATTCCATTACCCGTTTACGCCGTTTTACAAATTCTTCCACCATATGGGCTGATGGCTTCATATCACCCGTAAGTGCTGCAATGGCTGCCCGCTGCGTTACGGCATTTGTACCGCTGGTGGTTTGCCCCTGTAATTTTTCACAGGCTTTGGCAACAGTTGGATGAGCAGCAATATAACCAAGCCGCCAGCCGGTCATGGCATAGCCTTTACTCAATCCATTAATCAGGATCACCCTGTCTTTCAAGAAATCAAACTGTGCAATGCTTTCATGTTTTCCAACATAATTGATGAACTCATATATCTCATCACTCATGATGAAAATACCGGGATATTTTTTAAACACGTCTGCCAGTGCGGTCAGTTCTTCTTTGGAATAAACAGCCCCGGTTGGATTGCAGGGCGAAGAGAACATGAAGAGTTTTGTTTTACCGGTGATGGCAGCCTGCAGTTCTGCAGCAGTTATCTTATACCCGTTGGCTGGTGATGTATTTACAAACTTCACTACGCCGCCAGCCATTTTCACGATCTCGGAATAAGTGACCCAGTAAGGTGTGGGGATGATCACTTCATCACCGGCATCAACGGTACTGAAAACCGTATTAAAGATGCTTTGTTTGGCACCGGTGCTTACGATGACCTGGTCGGGTGTGTAATCAAGACCGTTGTCTCTTTTCAGTTTGGCACAAATGGCTTCCCGCAGGTCGAGATAGCCGGCCACCGGTGTATAATGACTGTAATTATCATCAATCGCCTTTTTTGCAGCCTGTTTTATATGGTCGGGGGTGTCAAAATCGGGTTCGCCCAGGCTGAGGTCGGTGATGTCGAATCCTTTTGCCCGCAGTTCCCTGCCCAGCCTGGCCATTTTTAATGTTTCAGGTTCATTGAATCGATCCAGTAGTGATGATAATTGCATGGGCAGTTGTTTGGTTGCTGGCAAAAATAACTATTTATCGTATGTGAATTTAAATGGAGTAAGATCTGGTTTTATTTTATAGGTTCGTTGCAATTCATATTCGTAGATCACCTGGCCCAGGTTCTTCATAAAAGGTTTGCCGATGGTTGCATAATCATACTTATCATCATTCAGCACCCCGTCTGAATTACAATAGATCAATGCCGAAACAAAGAATTCGATATTATTCTTAAAGTCGGCCACGTAGGCCACATCGATCATGTGCCCATAGGCATCGCCGGGTTTATTGAATATGCGGATGTTTTCAGGAAGTTTTTCCTTTGTTGCCCCGAACAATAAGAACTTGCAGTATGCCGGCCAATACGAAGCCGTATCGGCCGAATAAGGCGGGTAAACAGTTTCTGTCGGGTACTGGCTCATGTATTTTAAAACAAACTGCCGGTCGTCTTCGGTTATATTAAAACGGCTCGCTGCCCTTACCTTGTCGGGGAAAATAACACTAAGCAAAATGGTATGCAGGTCTTCCAGGCTCAGCCTGTTCTTCTTCGAAAAATCCATGGCACCATTCAGTAAAACGCCGCCTTTATAATAGGCATTGCCTAAACTATCGTTTCGCTGCACATAGGTTGCTGCATTTCTTTGCCCGGGAATTTTATACAACGTGTTGCCGCTGCTGTCTGAAAAAATAATGGGATTTGTCTGCCTGTTCTCTTCCGGGCTTAAAAAAACTTCCAGGCGGTGAAGGACCTGTGCATCGGCATACCCTTTCTTCTGCAGCTCCCTGTTTATATAATCCTGCCCCAAAAATTCATAAAGCCGGTTGTACGCATCATTGTCGCTCACCAGTAATATCTTTTTTATATAATGGCCAACCGAAGGCTTTCCGTCAGGCGAAGTAGGATCATTATAAACAGCCGTCTGCCCGCTGTATGAAGTTTCGGTTAACATGGCTGTATTGCGGTCAATGCCCTTATCCTTCAATTCATTCATTTTTTGCAGGGCCAGC
>DAOQRQ010000022.1:0-16252 GCA_035355815.1 Ferruginibacter sp.
CTTCCTTTTACCGGTTAAAGGAAGGCATCTGCAACAGCCTGAATGCTTCTATATTGATGAAGAAGATCGGGATCGAGTTATAACAGGTTTGAGGTTTGTGGTTTGAGGTTGCGCATTTGCTTTGAAGTATATTCATTTCAGGTAAGAGCTCTCAAACTACAAACCTCAAACTTACAAACTTCAAACTGCCTTACTTCCCTCTCCCCCATCCAAACCAATCATTGCCGTTTGCATATAGCATCAGGGCCAGCAGGATCACCATGCCTACGATCTGTGCATACTCCAGGAATTTTTCGCTGGGTTTCCGGCCCGTTATCATTTCACCGAGGGTGAATAAAACATGGCCCCCATCCAATGCCGGTATGGGCAACAGGTTCATAAAGGCCAAAATGATGGAGAAGAATGCGGTGATATTCCAGAAATGTTCCCAGTCCCAGCCATCGCCGGAAAAAACCGAGCCCATTGCTTTAAAACCACCAACACCTTTATAAGCGCCTGTTGATGGCGTTAGTATTTTTTTGAACTGGTCGATATACCAGCCAAGTTTTTCGCCTGCCAGTACCACCCCGGCCGGAAGCGCTTTGAAGAACCCGTACCTGGTTACTTCGTATTTAAGAACGCCTGCAGTATCCAGCGATTCCGGCTTACCGATCACTTTCAACCCTACAGGTAAACTGCCTGCACTGTCGATCACCCAGGAACTTGTCAGCTGTTGTTCCCTGCCTTCTTTATCGTTTCGCTGCAATACCACACTTACGGTATTGTTCTTCTTCTTATCCAGTACTTTGATCACATCATTTACAAATTCAACCGGGATGGAATCGATCATTACCACTTTATCCCAGCGTTGCAATCCAAGTTTGGATGCAGGCGTTCCGTCTTCGGCACCGCCTATCCAGAACGGATAACGGATGCCTATCAGCGGAACATCGCTTCGCTTCTTTTCTACCAGTTTGCCAATAAGACTTTTGGGTAATTGAATGGTTTGGGCCTTGCCCTCTCTTTCAACAGTAACGCTGTCGCTAACGATCAGTTCCGGGATCACGCTGTAAAAATTCTCCACGGTTTTACCGCCTACCGAAAGTATCTTATCGCCGTCTTTAAATCCAAAACTCTTCATCAGGCTGTCTTCCACTGCAATACCATATTTCAGAGAATTGTTGTACACTTTCTTTTGTCCCCATACCATTAATATGGCTGCATAGATCACAAATGCCAGCAGGATATTCACGGTAACCCCACCCAGCATAATGATCAGCCGTTGCCAGGCCGGTTTGCTGCGAAATTCCCAGGGTTGAGGCGCCTGTTTCAAGGCTTCTTTATCCATGCTTTCGTCTACCATACCGGCAATTTTTACATAGCCTCCGAGGGGAAGCCAGCCGATGCCGTAAACGGTATCGCCGATCTTTTTCTTAACGATGGAAAACCAGGGATCAAAGAAGAGATAGAATTTCTCTACCCGGCACTTGAACCAGCGGGCCGTGATATAATGACCAAATTCGTGCAGGATGACAAGGATGGAGAGGGATAAGAGTAACTGCGCCACTTTAAGACCCACGCTGCCCCAGTTTATTGCTAATAATTCCATTTACTGTTTTGTATTTAGGTTGAACACTGTTGTACTTCGACTCCGCTCAGTACAGACCTGCGTTCTGATAGTGAAGTTTACAGATTAATCATTGAAGCGGCAAAATTACGGGCTTCGCCGTCGCTGTCAAAATATTGTTGCAGGGTTGGTTTTTCGATGAAAGGTACTTTTTGCATGGTCTTCTCCACCATGGCCGTCATATCCAGAAAGCCAATACGGTTGCGCAGAAAGGCCCATACCGCAATTTCGTTGGCCGCATTTAAAATACAAGGCATATTACCACCCATATTCAATGCCTCTGTTGCCAGCAGTAAATTTCTGAAAGTCTTAACATCGGGCTCTTCAAAAGTAAGTGAGGGGTACCGCCTGAAACTGAAACGGGGAAAATCATTTTTTACCCGGCCCGGGAAAGCCATGGCATATTGTATCGGCAGTTTCATATCGGGCAATCCCATCTGCGCTTTAATACTTCCGTCTTCAAACTGCACCATGCTGTGAATGATACTTTGCGGATGAACCACCACCTGTATCTGGTCGGGTCGCAGGTTGAACAGCCATTTGGCTTCGATCATCTCCAGTCCTTTATTCATTAAGGTGGCAGAATCGATGGATATCTTGGCGCCCATACTCCAGTTTGGATGCTGCAGGGCGTGTTCTCTTTTTACATTAACCAGGTAATTGGGTTTTTTTCCCAGAAAGGGACCACCGCTTGCGGTGAGAATGATCTTCTCAATGGGATTCCTCACTTCGCCCACCAGGCATTGAAAGATGGCGGAATGCTCACTGTCTACAGGAATAATGGGAACCCTTTTTTCAATGGCCGTTTGCATCACGATATCCCCGGCTACCACCAGGGTTTCTTTATTGGCCAACCCAACGGCTTTTCCTTTCTCTACTGCCTTTAAAGTTGGTTTTAACCCGGCAAAACCTACAATACCGGCCAGCATCATATCGTAGGTATCAAAGTCGGCTACTTCTTCCAGGGCCGATTCACCGGCAAATACTTTAATATCGGTGGAAGAGAGGGCTGATTTTACTTTTTCGTAACGGGCATGATCGCCGATGACCACCGCATTGGGCCTGAATTCCATGGCCTGGGTGATGAGTAATTCGTCGTTTGTTTGGGCGGTGAGTATCTCCACTTCAAACATAGCAGGATTGGCACGGATGACGTCAAGCGCCTGTGTGCCTATAGAACCTGTGGAGCCAAAGATTGCAATTCGCTTTTTTGAAGCCTGATCAGTCATTACCAGAAATCGGTTAGAACGACAAATCTAACTTAATAATTGTTGCAACGCAATTTTAGCCCTTATAAAATTGAATTTTTGGATAATATCATCCATGGCATTCCGGATCCGGTCGTTACAGAGGTTGCCGATAGAGCCTTCGTGTGTATGTTCCGGCGAAACGGAATGACTGAATTTTCCCTGCCCGATATCCAGACCGACCTTTTTATAGGCATCCCGGAAAGGCATGCCCTGCATTACCAGTTTGTTCACTTCTTCCACGCTGAAGAGGAAGGCATATTTTTCCTCTTTCAAAATGTCTTTTTTAACCCGGATATTGCCAAGCATCAGCCCGGTCATTTGCAGGCAGGCCTGCAGGTTCTCAAAAGCGGGAATGATATGTTCTTTGATCAGCTGCAGATCTCGGTGATAACCCGATGGCAGGTTGGTTGTCATCAGCATGATCTCGTTGGGCAATGCCTGTATGCGGTTGCAATGCGAGCGGATGAGTTCAAATACATCGGGATTTTTTTTGTGGGGCATGATGCTGCTGCCGGTAGTGAGTTCATCGGGGAAAGAGATGAAACCGAAATTCTGGTTCAGGTATAAGCAGGCATCCATGCTTAGTTTAGAAAGCGTGGCTGCAATATTTGCCAGGGCAGATGCAACAATGCGCTCGGTTTTTCCCCTGCCCATTTGGGCATATACTACGTTATAGTTCATGTCATCAAAGCCCAACAACTCCGTTGTTAGTTGCCGGTTGATGGGAAAGGATGATCCATAACCTGCGGCAGAACCTAATGGGTTTTTATTTACGACCCGGTAAGCAGCTTCCAGCGTGATCATATCGTCTGCCAGGCTTTCGGCATAAGCGCCAAACCACAGGCCGAATGAAGAAGGCATGGCCAATTGTAAATGGGTATAGCCGGGAAGCAGGTGAGTTTTATATTTTTCGCTTTGCTCCATTAAAAGATCAAAAAGCTCTTTTATTGCGGATACTGTTCTTTCAATTTCACTGCGCATGTACAGTTTCAGGTCAACCAGCACCTGGTCGTTGCGGCTGCGGGCGCTGTGGATCCTTTTTCCAAAATCGCCCAGTTTTTCTGTAAGCATCAATTCTATTTGCGAATGAATGTCTTCCACGCCATCGGTCAATACAAATTTTTCTTCGGCAATCTGCCGGTAGATATTTTTCAGTTCTTTCTCAAGTAAACCGAGTTCTTCTTTGGCAAGCAATCCTACCGTCTCCAGCATTTTGATATGTGCCAGGCTGCCCAGTACATCAAAGGGGGCTAAATGAATATCCAGGTTCCTGTCGTTACCCACCGTAAATTGCTCTACTTCCTTTAATGATGTTTTATCTTTTTGCCAGAGCTTCATGATCAATTAAGAATTAAAAATTAAGAATTAAGAATTTCAAACCACCTGTTCTATCAGTTTAATATAGGTAGATATCCCTTCTTTGATCTCATCAAGATAAATGAATTCGTCGGCGGTATGACTTCTTGCGCTGTTGCCCGGCCCGCATTTTAAAACGGGTGCATTGATCAATGCCGCATCCGAAGTGGTAGGTGAACCATAGGTTTGCTTACCAAGCGCCATTCCCGCCTGCACAAGCGGATGATCCTTTTCTATCTTTGATGAACGAAGGCGCATGCTCCTGGGTTGTACATCGGATCGTACCTGTTGTTTTATCGTTTCCAGCACCTCTTCATGCGTATATTCATCCGTAACCCGTATGTCAACAATAAAACTACAAACCGCAGGCACCATATTATGGGCTTTGTTTTCGGTGTTGATGGAGGTTACCGACATCTTCACCGGGCCCAGGTTTGCCGATATTTTCGGGAACTGGTACGTTTTGAACCATTCAATATCCTGCATGGCATTATAGATCGCATTCTCTACTTCTTCCCTTGCAGCATGGCCTGCTTTGCCTGCAGCAACACAGTCTAAGACCAGTAAGCCTTTTTCAGCTATGGCCAGATTGGTCTGCGTTGGTTCGCCAACAATTGCAAATGCAATGGGTGGCAAAGAAGGCAAAATGCTTTCGATGCCATTTGCCCCACTGATCTCTTCTTCAGCAGTGGCGGCCAACACAAGGTTATACGTTAAATCTTCTTTTTCGTAAAAATGAACGAATGCCGCAATCAAACTTACCAGGCACCCGCCGGCATCATTGCTGCCCAGACCATAGAGTCTTCCATCTTCCACAACCGGGTTAAACGGGTCTTTTGTGTACTGCGGATTTGGCTTTACCGTATCGTGATGTGAATTGAGGAGGATGGTTGGCTTTGACCGGTTAAAATGTTTATTTACACAGTACACATTATTCAGCAGGCGGTTAACCGGGATATTCCGGGTATTGAAGAACTGTTCAATGATCGCAGCCGTCTTGTCTTCTTCTTTTGAAAGAGAAGGCGCAGCTATCAATTGCTTTAACAGCGCTACGGCATCATCATATAGTATACCTGTGTTCATTACCGGAATAAGGTTCCTTTTACATGTTCAGTAACGTTCAGCAGCAGGTCGTTTGCGTGGCCGATCAAAACTTCATTCACCCCGCTGTCAATAGCAGCAAAGGCATTGTCGATCTTTGGAAGAATGCCGTCTGCCAGTTTTTTATCAGCAAGCAACTGCCGGTATTTTTCTTTATTGATAAGAGGGATCACCGACGATTCATCCGCTACATTTTCAAGCACACCCTTCTTCTCAAAACAATAGATCAGCCGTACCTCATACAATGCTGATAGTGCAACAGCCAGTGCCGAAGCAATGGTATCGGCATTGGTATTTAATACCTGGCCATGCTGATCATGCGTTAGTGGTGCGATTACCGGGGTAAGCCCATTGTTGAGGAATAATCCTATATTTTTAATGTTTATTTTTCCATTGGCAATATCCCCTACAAATCCGTAATCAATGCCTCCATCCCCTGAAGGGGAGTTAACGAACGGTCTTTTTGCTGCAGGAATGATATTGGCATCGGCGCCTGTTAAACCAATGGCATTACAATTAAGCGACTGTAATTGTGCAACGATGTTTTTATTCAGCAGCCCACCGTACACCATGGTAACCAGGTCAATGGTCGCTTCATCGGTTATCCTCCTGCCATTTATATAGTTGGGTTCAATGCCCAACTGTTTACCAATTGAAGTAGCGATCTTCCCGCCGCCATGAACCAGTATTTTTTTACCCTCGATTGCAGCAAAGTCTTTTAAGAATGATCTCAATGAAATATCCTCATCAATTACATTTCCCCCGATCTTGATCACGAATAATTTACCCCCATCCCCTGAAGGGGAGTTATTCAACCTCTCAGCACTTTCTTCTGCCGCTTTTTTGATTGAAGAGATCGCATCTCCTATTTTGGTTAACACTCCTTCTATATTGTATAAAATCTCTTCATTTTTAAACCTTAAAACTGCAATGCCGTATTCTTTTATATCATTTTCTCTTGACTCATCATATATCTTTACTTCTTTGTTTTCATGATATCCTCCATCCAGCTCTATTACCAATTTAACTGCATGACAATAAAAGTCAGCAATGTAATTGGAAATGGGATGCTGCCTCCTGAATTTGAGATGCCATTCATTTATTTTTATACAATTCCAAAGTATTTCTTCCGCTTGTGTCATTCTTGCCCTCAATTCTTCAGCCAGTTCAAACAGTTTTGGGTTAGCGCCATAGTGCATATTATACCTTCCCCCATCCCCTGAAGAGCTGTCATTTAAATTTTCATTTTTTTTATCCTGGCTCATTAATAATTGAGTTTAGAATTATTTTATACTGCTTGAATAACTCCCCTTCAGGGGATGGGGGCTATTATTTCACTCAATACCGCCTGTGCTGCCCAAACCCGGTTGCCTGCCTGCCTGGTTACAAGACAGTTTGCACCATCAAGTACCTCATCACTCAGTTCAACATTCCTGCGTACAGGCAGGCAATGCATGATCTTTGCATCATTGGTCTGCTTTAGTTTTTCATTCGTCAGCATCCAGTTTGTGTCATTACTGATCAGTTTTCCATAATCACTATAGCTGCTCCAGTTCTTTACATATATATAGTCAGCATCTTTCAATGCCTCATCCTGGCTCGTGGTTATGGCTGCTCCTTTGGTAAATTTCTCATCCAGCTCGTACCCTGCAGGATGCGTTACAACAAAATCGGCTCCTCCCCAGGCATTGATCCATTGAGCAAATGAATTGGCCACACATTGCGGCAACGGTTTCACATGCGGCGCCCAGGTAAGTACCACTTTAGGTTTGCGCTTTTCCGTAAATGTTTCTTTTATGGTAATTACATCGGTAAAACTCTGTAACGGGTGCAGCGTAGCGCTTTCCAGGCTGACAATGGGTACACCGGCGTATTTTATGAACTGGTTGATCACCGTTTCTGCATAATCTTCTTCCCGGTTCTTTAACGAAGGAAAACTACGGATACACAAAATATCAAAGTACATTCCCAGTGTGGGAGCGGCGTCTTTAATATGCTCCACCGTAGTTCCGTTCATCACGGCGCCTTCTTCAAACTCAATGGCCCAGCCTTCCTTATCGATATTGAACACAACGGCCTCCATGCCCAGGTTGTTGGCTGCGATCCTTGTGCTTAACCGGGTACGCAGACTGGGATTGAGAAACAACAACCCTATTCGTTTATTGGCGCCAAGATTTTTATGTATAAAAGGGTTGCTTTTATACATCATGGCTTTTTCAACCAGGGCATTCACATCATCAACATCATGTACTGAGATAAAATTCTTCATTTTAATTTATCGGGTTGGTCAGACGGGACGTCAGACCAGGTTTAATTCTGTTTTAATTGCCTGCAAAAAAATATCAGCCTCTGTTTTGGTAATATTCAACGCCGGCAGCAGGCGTATCACATTCGGCTTGGCTTCGCCCGTGAATATCCTGTGTTTGAATAACAGGTTCTTCTTTACCATATTCAATTCTTCCGGCAATTCAATTCCGATCATTAAGCCCCTGCCCCTCACTTCTTTTATTTCCGGCAACTTTTTTAATTCAGCAATGAAATAATCGCCCACCGTTTGCGCATTTTCTATCAGTTTCTCTTCTTCCATCACTTCCAGTACGGCCAGGGCAGCGGCACAGGCCAGGTGGTTACCGCCAAAAGTGGTACCCAGCATAAAATGTTTTGGTGGAATCTTCGGTGAAATAGAAATACCACCAATCGGGAACCCATTGCCCATTCCCTTTGCCATGGTATATATATCTGCATTTACCCCGGCAAGATCATGCGAATAGAACTTGCCGCTGCGGCCATACCCACACTGAACGCTGTCGGCTATAAACACGGCATTGTATTCATCACACAGACTTCTGATCTTTTTCAGAAAGGAACCGGAAGCTGCATTGATACCGCCTACACCCTGTATGCCTTCAATGATAACAGACGAAATATCGTTTTTCTTAAAGGCAGATTCAAGTGCTGCTTCATCATTAAAAGGAAGAAAGATTATATTATCCGTTTCATTTACGGGGGCAACTATATCCGGGTTATCCGTTGCCGCAACCGCCAGCGATGTTCTGCCGTGAAATGCTTTCTTAAATGCGATCACTTTTTTTCTTCCATTATAGAAAGAAGCCAGCTTCAACGCATTCTCATTTGCCTCAGCGCCGGAGTTGCATAAAAAGAGCTGGTAGTCTTCCTTACCGGAAACCTTTCCCAACTTTTCTGCCAGCTCGGTCTGCAAAGGAATTTTTATCGAGTTGGAATAGAATCCCACTTTATGCAGCTGCTCTTCTAACCGTTTCACATAATGCGGATGGGTATGCCCGATGGAAATAACGGCATGACCGCCATAGAGGTCTAAATATTTTTCTCCTTTATCATCCCATACATAACAACCTGCTCCTTTAATGATGCTGATGTTGTTGAGTGGATATACGTCGAATAGTTTCATGCTAAATAAGTAATAAGTTTTAAGTGGTAAGTTTTAAGTCATAAGCTTTAAGTCACAGTCTTACTTTTGCAACCAGCGCAATAAGCATTGCTTTAATTTCATTTATTAACTTATAAAGCGTTTCAAATTTTTCAACTTCTAAATAACTAAGGTCTTTTGCTAATAAAACAAAGTACTCAGACTCATTTGCAGAACCTAGTGCTATATTCAGATATTTAGCTAAGTCTCCATTAGAACCTTTACCGCATCCTTCTGCAATATTTGCCGGAATAGATGAAGCCGCCCTTCGCAATTGATTCGTTAATCCATATAATTCCTCTTTAGGAAATTGCTTACTCTCATGATATATCATCAGTGTGAACTGATGTGCTTTTTCCCATACTTTTAAATCTTTATAGTTCTGCATTTTTTCAACTTATTACTTAGAACTTACCACTTAAAACCCAATTGCTTTCAATTTGAGCCCTTCTGCCTCCTCCAGTCCAAACATCAAATTCATGTTCTGCACTGCCTGTCCGCTTGCTCCTTTTAATAAATTATCAATGGCTGAATGCACTACCAGTTTACTGCCAACCTTCTCCAGCTGGATAAAACACTTGTTGGTATTCACAGCCTGCTTTAAGAATATGGGTTCTTTACTCAGCGATACAAAAGGCTGATCAGCATAATAAGTATTGAATAGCACGGTCAGTTCTTCAATGCTCAATTCACATTTAATTTGAGAACTGATAAAAATTCCTCTTGTAAAATCTCCCCGCCAGGGAACAAAGCTGAGATCCACATCGCCGGAAGGATTCAATTGTAAAAATGATTGCCCGATCTCGGCCAGGTGCTGGTGTGTTAATGTTTTATATGCCTGGATATTATTTGCCCGCCAGCTGAAATGTGAAGTGGCATTCAATCCCTGGCCGGCGCCGGTAGAGCCGGTGATACCTGTTGTATAAATATCATTCAGCAATCCGGCTTTTGCCAATGGCAATAAACCCAACTGGATGGCAGTGGCAAAACAGCCGGGATTGGCAACATTACCGGCCGTTTTTATATTCTCCTTATTCAGTTCCGGCAAACCGTAAACAAATTTCCTGTGACTGATCACTTCTCCCAGCCTGAAATCCTGGCTGAGGTCGATGATCTTTATATTGCCAGGGATGGTATTTTTTTCCAGGAAGGTTTTGGCTTCCCCATGTCCAACACAGAGGAACAATACATCAATATCGTTATTCATTTCCGCGGCAAACTTCATTTCGGTTTCACCCAGCAGGTCCTGGTGTACCGAATGAAGAGAATTACCAGCATTGCTTTTACTGCGAACGAAAACGATCTCAGCAGCCGGATGATTTAATAATATTCGTATCAACTCGCCGCCTGTATAGCCTGCGCCGCCAACAATTCCAACTTTTATCTTATTTGCCATCTGTGGTTTGTTTTACAGCCTGATAGAT
The DNA here is from genome assembly GCA_035355815.1 of Ferruginibacter sp. Taxonomy (GTDB): domain Bacteria; phylum Bacteroidota; class Bacteroidia; order Chitinophagales; family Chitinophagaceae; genus Ferruginibacter. Next base: position 10,186 of record DAOQRQ010000022.1, read on the forward strand.
CATGGTTTGATTGCCGAATATTTTTGAAAAGCCTCTTACATCTTCTCCGCTCCAGCCGTTATTCATTTCGCCGTACTTGCCAAACTTGCTGCTCATGAGGTCGTACTCCGATTCAATACCTGTTACCTGGAAACGGTAAGGCATTAATTGCACAAATACTTTTCCGGTCACGTTTTGCTGAGTGCTTTCAAACATCGCTTCTATATCTCTCATTACCGGGTCCAGTATCTGTCCTTCGTGCAGCCAGTTACCGTAGAAGAGAGCCAGTTGGTCTTTCCAGTTCAGCTGCCACTTGGTAAGCACATGCTTTTCCAGTGCGTGGTGGGCTTTTAAGATGATCATGGGGGCCGCTGCTTCAAAACCAACCCTTCCTTTGATACCAATGATCGTATCGCCAACATGGATGTCTCTGCCTATTGCATAAGGACCGGCAATTTTTTGAACCGCTTCAATCGCTTCAGAAGGATGGGCAAACGGTTTTCCGTTCACTTTATATAATTCACCCTTCGTAAACTCCAATTCTAAACGTTCACTATCTTTTTTAGTCAGTTGAGTTGGCCAGGCTTCTTCGGGCAGCATGCCGTCACTGTTCAATGTTTCCTTACCGCCAACACTGGTTCCCCACAGGCCTTTATTAATGGAGTACACCGACTTTTCAAAATTCATCTCCACTCCTTTGCTTTTTAAATAAGCGATCTCTTCTTCCCGGCTCAGTTTCAGGTCTCTTATCGGCGTACATATTTCCACACCCGGGATCATGATATTAAAGATCATGTCGAACCGAACCTGGTCGTTGCCGGCGCCGGTACTGCCATGCGCCACTATATCAGCGTTCAGTTTTTTTACATGCTCAGCGATCAACAATGCCTGGCTTAAACGTTCGGCGCTCACACTCAAAGGATATGTGTTATTCTTGAGCACATTTCCGAAGACGAGATATTTGATGATATTGTCGTAATAACTCTTAACGGCATTTACCGTAGTATGTGTTTTAACCCCCAACCTGTATGCATGCGCTTCGAGTTTTTTTAACTCATCTTCTGTAAAGCCTCCTGTATTCACAATAATGGAATGCACTTCGTATCCTTTCTCTTCGGTGAGGTATTTCACACAATACGAGGTATCTAGTCCGCCACTGAATCCCAATACAACTTTGCCCCCATCCCCTAAAGGGGAGTTACCGGAAGTCCTTGTTTTATCTATGGTCATCTACTTATTTTAAAAATTAAAGAATTGGCTGAGTAATGACCGTTTCATTCCATCATTCTGTTTCTTTTGCAACAGGCGTATCAGTTTGCTTTGCTTCAGCCGCATGAAACGTTCGTACAATTTGGAATGCTTCTTAAACTCTTCCTTGGTCTCTTCGGGTTCGTAATGATCGGCCGGGTCAAAAAGCATGGCGGTACACATACAGTTCTTCCGTTCTTTGCTCATCAGTATGTCGTAGTTTACACAGCTTTTGCAGCCGGCCCAAAACTGTTCATCGTTGGTGAGTTCTGAATACGTGACCGGTTCGTAACCGAGGTCGGAGTTTATCTTCATAACGGCCAGGCCGGTTGTGAGTCCGAATATCTTTGCATCGGGATATTTTTCCCGGCTCAGTTCAAATATCCGCTTCTTGATAGACTTGGCTACCCCCGTTTTACGAAATTCAGGTGAAACAATAAGTCCGCTGTTGGCCACAAACTTATTGTGCTCCCATGCTTCTATATAACAAAAGCCAACCCAATCGCCGGAGATGGTGAGGGCAATGACTGCTTTTCCTTCCTCCATCTTCTGTTCAATATAGTCCGGGCTGCGTTTGGCAATACCGGTACCACGTGCTTTTGCAGAAGAGGCCATCTCATCGGTGATGATGCCTGCATATTTTTTATCGGCGGGTATGGCAACCCGGATGATAATGTTTCTGTTTTTCAATTTTGTAAAATTGAAAGCGGTGATTGTAAATGATGTTGAAAATGCTTTGGGGATTTTTTCACTGACAGGGGCAGCTTTTAACTGCTCGTCCTATCAGCATCCACGTCGGTATCGCATAACGAACCGGGATATGCTGCCTGCAGAAGGCAGCAATTCAGATGGGGAAATAAGTACTTGAATCTGGTTCACTTGCTGTGATCAATTATTTGCGGCACAAAAATATGTTATTTTGAAAAAAAAGGCGAAAAATTATTTCATGCCACTCAATAAGCCAGTTGTTTGGGAAGAATTAACAAATTGTAAAAGCACATCCGCAATTTTACGGTCATTGCTCAGCCGGGGAACCTTATTCTGTCCGCCCAGTTTGCCAATACTTTTCATATAGTCAATGAAACCGTTTTTATTCACCGCAGAAATTTTCAGGCGCTGAAGGATATTGCCTGATATGAGGTCGTTGTAATAAACATTTTTATTCCGCAGGTTGTCGTCGATCTTATTTGCAAAGGCCTCCAGGCTGGCAGGCATGTTCTCAAATTCGATGAACCATTCGTGGTAACTCTTACCGGCATCCGTTGATATCTTTGGCGCTACGGTAAATTCGGTGATACGAATATGCTCTTCTTCGGCTGCTTTCAGCAAAGCGGCTTCTACTTCTTCGCCGATCACGTGTTCGCCAAAAGCGGAGATAAAATGTTTGGTACGGCCGGTAACCACCAGGCGATAGGGGTTGGTGGAAACAAACTTCACGGTATCGCCGATATTATATCCCCACAAGCCGGCATTGCTGTTTACGATCAATGCATAGTTCTCTCCTGTCTTCACATCTTTTAATGTTAGCCGGGTTGGGTTCTCATTGAATATCTCCCCGGCCGGAACGAATTCAAAGAATATTCCGCTGTTGGTATTCAGTAATAAGCCCGGCTCTTTCTGCGAATCCTGGAAAGCAAAAAAACCTTCGCTTGCCGGAAACAATTCGATACAATCTATCTGCCGTCCGATGCTTTCAAATAATTTTGCCTTATAGGGTTCAAAGTTTACCCCGCCCTGCACCATCACATTAAAATTCGGGAACAGTTCTCCTACTTTCTTACCGCTTTTTTCGATCAGCCTGTCGAAGTACATCTGCATCCACGGTGGTATGCCGCTGATGAGTGTCATATTCTGGTTGATGGTTTCTTCCACGATCTTATCCAGTTTCTCTTCCCATTCTTCTATGCAATTGGTGGTGAAGGATGGAAGCTGGTTCGATCGCAAATATTTTGGCACATGGTGATTGACAATACCACTCAGTCTTCCTGTTGGTATGCCGCCAACCCGTTCCAGTTCAGGTGAACCGCTTAAGAAGATGAGTTTACCATCAGCAAATTTGGTATTGCCTGTTTCTGCCATGTAACACAGCAACGCATTTCTTGCAGTATTAATGTGATTTGGGATAGAGTCCTTGGTGATGGGAATATATTTCACTCCGCTGGTGGTACCACTTGTCTTCGAAAGGTAGATCGGCTGGCCCTTCCACAACACATTGTGTGTACCTTGTTTTATCTTTTCAATGTAGGGCTTAAATGCTTCGTAATCCCTCAGCGGAACTTTTTGAATAAAATCTTCGTGCGATTTAATGGTCGCAAAATCATGGTCTTTACCGAAGATCGTTTTTGTTCCAACTTTTATAAGGTGATTGAAAATGGATTGCTGATCGGCTTCGGCCGTTTCCATTCCTTTCTTTATCTGCTTATATATATACCCGGCAAATGGCTTTGCGAGGATGGATTTAATATTCATTACTCAACCGTTCGGTAACAAACTTACAGGTTTTTATTGTTACAAAAAGTGAAGATTTATAAACGGAAATTTATTTACAGTCACATGACCATTCTTTACCCAGGTCGATCACTGTTACCACTACCAATGCATCGTCTTTGGGAGCAAATACAATGCGTACCCGCTGCCCGTCGTGGGTGGTGCCTTCCACCGGGTAGGTCATACCCCGTTTATCCCGCTGTATCTTTTTTTCATTCACGGTACCGTTCTTTAATATCTCCCGGACCTCACGCTCATCGATCTTCCTGCAATCCATCCGGCATTTGGCGTGCTTGCTGAATACCAGGTGATTGGTATTCCTGTTAAATCCCTCGATCTCTTCCTGCTTTTCCCCGGTAGGCAAAACAGCCGGCACGGTTATATGGTCGGTTGTTTGCTCTGTTGCCGGTTTTTCCGGTACCGGTCCACGTTGGTTCTTCTTAATAAAGAACAACAGTAAAGCCGCTGCAACCAGGAAGATATATGGGAGATATTTTTTAAGCATGATGCAAGTTACTTTAATTGATAGAAACGCTGATGACACTGATGAGGCTGATTTACCCGGATCTGATCAGCGATAATCTCCATCCCTCCGTGTCATCCGTGTTTCTATTCCATTTTCATTAATTTTGCCCCAATGAACAAAACCGTTGCACTGCATACATTGGGCTGCAAGCTTAATTTCTCCGAAACCTCCACCATTGGCAGGTTGCTGGAGAATGATGGCTTTGAGAAGAGGGATTTTAATGAAGTGGCAGATGTATATGTAATTAATACCTGTTCCGTAACAGAGAATGCCGATAAGGAATGCCGAATGCTGGTTCGCCGTATCCAGCGTAAGGCGCCGGAGGCCATGGTGGTGATCACGGGGTGCTATGCCCAGCTGAAACCAAAAGAGATCGCTTCCATCCCGGGGGTTGACCTGGTGTTAGGCGCTGCAGAAAAATTCAACATCACCCGGCACCTGAAAGAGATCACAAAAGGCGACAGTACGAAGATATGCAGTTGCGATATTGAAGACGTAAATGAATTCACCGCATCGCATTCCATCAACGACCGCACCAGGATATTTTTAAAAGTGCAGGACGGCTGTGATTATAACTGTTCCTTCTGCACCATACCCATGGCAAGAGGAAAAAGCAGGAGCGACAGTATTGCCAATGTAGTTGCCAATGTAAAAAGCATAGCCGAACAGGGGGCTAAAGAAGTGGTACTGACAGGAATCAATCTCGGTGATTTCACCTCATCCCCTGCTCTTATCCAAAAGGAGAAAGGTGTTGCCAAGATCAAAGCGGATAAAGAGTACCCGGATGGAAATTTTTATTCCTTAATTAGGGAGCATGACAAAATTGAAGGCATTGAACGGTTCCGTATTTCATCTATTGAGCCCAACCTGCTGAGCAACGAGATCATTGAGTTTGTAAGCAACAGCCAACGCTTCATGCCGCATTTTCATATTCCCTTACAAAGCGGCAGCAATAAGATATTGGGGCTGATGCGGCGCCGGTATAAAAAAGAATTGTATGCCGAACGGATCGGTCTCATTAAAACCCTGATGCCGCATTGCTGCATCGGGGTGGATGTGATCGTTGCTTCCCGGGTGAAACGGATGCCGACTTTATGGAAACCGTTGAATTTCTGCAGCAGCTTGATATATCTTACCTGCATGTGTTCACGTATTCGGAAAGAACAAACACACTGGCCGCAACTATGAAACCGGTGGTGCCCGTGCATGTACGAAATGAGCGGAATAAAATGCTGCGTAACCTGAGTTACCGGAAAATGCAGCACTTCACCAACCAGCACATGGGCCAGACAAGAAAGGTACTTTTTGAAATGCACAGTAACAACGGTATGATGGAAGGATATACCGACAACTATATTAAAATAACGATCCCGTACCAGCCAGCATGGCAAAACAAAATAACCGAATGGAAAATTTAAACGACCCGCAGCTGAGTAAATACCAGGTTACCGTACAATTTGAAATGGATGATGAGTTCATGAGTTTTGTGCCCCCGCACCGTGTTTACATCAACAGCCTCATAGAAAAGAACATTATTGATTATTATACCGTAAGCATGGAAACCCAGCGAAGCTGGATGGTGTTCAATGCCGCTAATAAAGAAGAAGTGGAGCACTACCTCAGCAAATCGCCCCTGTATAAGTACTGGACCGTGGAGATCGATGAATTATTTGTGTATGACGGGCAATCGTATCGCCTGCCGGCAGTGCAGTTGAATTAAAAAGGCCTCACATATTATGTAAGGCCTTAGTGGGAGTTGACGGGGTCGAACCGCCGACCCTCTGCTTGTAAGGCAGATGCTCTAAACCAACTGAGCTAAACTCCCTT
>DAOQRQ010000023.1:0-16083 GCA_035355815.1 Ferruginibacter sp.
CATTGTAAAACTATAATCTCCACATAAGGAGATCACTTCGGTCGTTCCTCCCTCGTGATGACGTTCTTTTATTTCAATCCCATTTCTTTTTCGATCCTTGCTATTTTTTCATCCAGTTCTTTTTCTTTTGCATCAAATGCTGCTGCATTATTCAGTTTAACATTCACACTGAAATAGAATTTGATCTTAGGCTCGGTGCCGCTTGGCCTGGCCGATATCTTCGTTCCATCTGCCAGTACAAACTGCAGCACATTGCTTTTGGGCTGGTCTATCTTCCAGTTTTCGCCGGTTTGGAGGTTCTTGCCTACCTGCAATTCATAATCCAGCAGTTCGGCAACCGCAGCGCCGTCAATGGTAAGCGGCGGATCTTTGCGATAGCCTTCCATCATACCGGCGATCTCTTTGGCGCCATTCATTCCTTTTTTGGTGATGCTTACCAGGCTCTCTTTATACAATCCGTATTGTACATACAGGTCTATCAGTTTATCAAACAAGCTGCGGCCCTTGTTCTTTTCATAAGCCGCCATTTCGCAAAGCAGGGCCACGGCACTCACCGAATCCTTATCCCTTATCTCATCGCCGATCATCAGTCCAAAACTTTCTTCACCACCGATGATGTATTTTTCCCGGCCTTCTTTTTCCCGGATCAGTTTGCTGATCCATTTAAAACCGGTGAGCACATTGTAGCAGTTAACACCGCTTGCTTTGGCTATCACATCGATCATATCGGTGGTAACGATCGTCTTCACCACCATATCATTCGGTTGCTGCAGCCCTTTGGTTTTTCTTGCTTCGATCATATAATTGAATGCAAGCAGGGCGGTTTGGTTCCCGTTCATCAATACCCACTCTCCCTTATGGTTCTTTACGCCAATACCCACCCGGTCGGCATCGGGGTCGGTACCCAGCAAAATATCCGCATCCAGTTCTTTGGCGTTCTTCAGGCCAATGCTCATGGTCTCTGTTTCTTCGGGGTTGGGGTAGATCACTGTTGGAAAATTTCCATCGGGTGTGCTCTGTTCTTTTACAATATGCACATTGCTGAATCCGAATTTGGCCAGGGCCTGCGGCACCAGCATAATGCCCGTACCGTGTATAGGTGTATACACGATCTTCAGGTCTTTTTGCGCTGCACACACTTCGGGGTAAACCGAAAGTCCTTTCACCATTTCTAAATAGGCTTCATCCATCTCTTTTCCAATGATGATGATATTTTGCTCACCACCACTCCACTTCACATCATCTACGGAAAGTATTTTTTCCACTTCTTTAATTACATTCTTATCATGCGGCGGTACCAATTGAGCGCCGTCATCCCAGTATGCCTTATAGCCGTTGTATTCTTTGGGATTGTGTGAAGCCGTACAAACCACGCCACCCTTGCTGCCTGTTTTGCGAATGGCATAACTGATCTCGGGTGTTGGACGAAGCGCTTCAAAGAGATAAACTTTAATTCCATTGGCGGCAAAAACTCCGGCGGTTGTTTCTGCAAAAAAACGGCTGTTATTCCTGCTGTCGTGACCGATCACCACACTCACTTCACTACCGAAGCATTGTTTTAAATAATTGGCATAACCCTGGGTGGCCATGCCCACGGTATATTTATTCATGCGGTTGGTGCCTACCCCCATTACGCCACGCAGGCCGCCTGTACCAAACTCCAGGTTTTTATAAAATGCATCCTCCAGTTCGGAAGGATTATCCTTTTGAAGTTTTGCGATCTCGTCTTTTACCGGCTGTTCGTAATTTCCGTTGAGCCAGGTATTGATCTTTTGCTGGGTAGCTGCATCCATGTTTTTACATTTTTTTATATCCTCAAAAATATATTATTCAAACATCATAAAGGCAAAATAAGTAGATTTGTTGTATGATACCCAACATCAATAAATATGTACCGCTTTTCTCCCGCAAAACCGGGTTATGCATCGGTATAGCGATGGGCCTTGCTTCTATGCTGCAGGCGCAGAGCAAACCGGAAGGCAGCAACAATTACGGGTATACTCTCAATCCTTCACTGCTCTCTTCTTTTAAGAAACCGGTAAAACCGGTCGCCGGTATCAATGAACGTTTTAAAAGGCCAACAAACCAGTTGATGAGCTGGCCTAATTATCCGTTGACGGCTCAGCAGATCATGCAGCGTGACCGGAAATACGATCAACCCATCGGCAAGCAGATCCTTGATGAAATGGCGGAGTCGTACATTAACTCCCTGCTGAACGGCAGAAATAAAAAACCCGTTGCAGTACGGCCCAGGTTTTAATTGCAATCTCATACTTTATCTTTTGCGTAGATCGTTTATAATCCGGCAACACAGCCCGCTAATCCTTATTTTTGTTTTTTATGAGACCATCTTTGCTGCATAGATCAATTTCGGTTGTGTCACTAACTTCTACCAAAACAGCTTTACTCAGCTTTTTTATCTGCCTTTTTTTTTCTTCCCGATCATTAGCCCAGGACTCTGCGAATAAACCAATTAACCAATTAACAAATCAACGGATAAACGGATTAACAAATCACCAGATCAATCGCCGTGTAAAGATCATTGCTGCCACCAACCTCGTCGGCTACAGCGGTGCCATGGTTGGTCTCTATGCTGCCTGGTATAAAAACTACCCGCAATCTAATTTTCATTCTTTTAATGATTTCCCTGAGTGGAAACAGATCGATAAGATCGGGCATGCCTACAGCGCCTATGCCGAAAGCAAAGCCAGTATGGAATTATGGCGATGGACGGGGATCGACCGCAAGAAACGCATCTGGATCGGCGGTATGAGCGGCGCTTTTTATCAAACCGTTATTGAAGTGCTGGATGCCTACAGCGCCGAATGGGGATGGAGCTGGAGCGACTTTGGCGCCAACCTTCTTGGCAGCGGTATGCTGGTGGCACAGGAACTTGCCTGGGACGAACAACGCATTCAATTCAAGTTTTCTTTTCACCGCAAGTCATACAACGATGCCTCATTGAACCAGCGAAGTGATAAGATATTCGGCAAAAGCACAGCCGAGCGTTTTTTAAAAGATTACAACGGGCAAACGTATTGGCTGAGTGTTAACCTCAAATCCTTCTTTCCAAAAAGCAAGCTCCCTGCCTGGCTTAATATTTCCATCGGCACCGGTGCAGAAGGAATGTTTGGCGCCAACGAAAACCTGGGCAAAGATGATAATGGCAATATCATTTTTTACCGGCCCGATATAAAACGCTACCGCCAATGGTACCTTGCGCCGGATATTGACCTTACTAAAATAAAGACCAATAAGAAGGGATTGAAATTAGTGTTCACGCTTTTGAACATCATTAAATTTCCCATGCCGGCCCTGGAATATTCAAACGGCAGGTTCCGGTTTAATGCGATCGCTTTTTAATATAGTATTGCCCCTATCCCCTAAAGGGGGACTGATTATGGAGAAGATGGCAGTGAAGATCAATATTATAAAATGTAAGTTCATTCTAAAACGAAATCATACTCCCCTCTCCTGGAGGAGAGAGCCTGTCCCGATTTGTCGGGAGGATGGGGGTGAGGTCAATCCATCCACGCCCCTTCTACCAGTCCATCCTTTACTTCCACATAAATATGTTCATCCGTAGTGGTGGAAACAGAAAGACCGATATAGTCCACATCAATGGGAAAGGTTTTGTGCGTACGTTCAACCAGGGCGAGTGTTTGTATCTTTTGAGGTAATTGTTCCAGTAAAGGCTTCAGGGCATACAGCATAGTTCGTCCGCTGTTGGCCACATCATCGATCAACAAAATCGTCTTTCCGTTAAAGTCCATTTTCTTATCAAGACTTATTTCGGATGGTTTTTTTTTATCCATACTTAATGCCAGCACCAGCACTTCACCCTTGAAAACCTCTTTCAGGTATTTGCTGATGATCTCTGCAATAAAGATCCCGTTAGCCTTAATACCCACCAGTACCAGTTGCGTTGCATCATAGTTTTGCTCCGCCACCTGCAGGGCCATGCGGCGCAGTTTTTTATCGGCTACTTCGGCACTCAGGATGTATTTTTTATTTTGCATACTATTTCACTAATTAAAATAAAATTACACTAATTACACTAATTAACTGCCAGTCAGAATTTCCGTAATCAGTGTAATTCGTTTAATTCGTGTCAGATATTATTTACCTTAGCAGCATCAACCATTGCTTATGCAGATTCTTCAACAGGTTCTCTTCGTTGCACTTGCCGGCCTGGCTTCCTGGCTCTTTGCAAAAAATATCGGCATCATCCGTAGTAATATTTTACTGGGTAAGGACGAAGACCTCAGCAACAACCCTTCGCTTCGCTGGAAAAACCTGTTACTGCTCGCCTTCGGTCAGAAGAAGATGTTCCGCAACCCCCTCGTGGCGCTGATGCACTTTGTTATTTATGCCGGCTTCATCATCATCAATATTGAAGTGCTGGAAATTGTGCTGGATGGGATCCTGGGTACCCACCGGCTTTTCCTTCCCTATCTCGGCGGCTTTTATACCTTCCTCATTAATTTCTTTGAGATACTGGCCGTGGGTGTGCTGGCTGTCTGTATCATTTTCTTAGCAAGAAGAAATATCATCAAACTGAAACGCTTCATCAGTAAAGACCTGGATGGATGGCCACGCAGTGATGCCAATTATATTTTAATAACCGAGATCATTTTGATGACCCTGTTCTTAACGATGAACAGTGCAGACAGGGCCCTGCAATTACAGGGCGCCGAACATTACCACGATACCGGCAATTTTATCATCTCCGGTATCATGGCTCCCCTGTTCAGCGATCTTTCTGCTTCCACCCTGGTTGGTTTGGAACGCAGTTGCTGGTGGCTGCACATCATCGGTATCTTCGCATTTTTAAATTACCTGCCCTACAGTAAACATTTACATATTCTTCTTGCCTTTCCCAATGCCTATTATGCAAGGCTCGACATAGTGGGCAAAATGGACAATATGGAAAATGTACAGAACGAAGTGAAGTATATGATGCAGCCGGAACTTGCCCCAACTGAACAAACTGCACCCATGAAATTTGGCGCAAAAGATGTGTTTGACCTGAGTTGGAAAAGTTTGCTGGATGCATACAGTTGCACCGAATGCGGTAGATGTTCAGCCGCCTGCCCGGCAAATCAAACGGGTAAATTATTAAGTCCACGCAAAATAATGATGGACACCCGCGACCGCCTGGAAATTGTTGGCAGGAACATAAAAGCAAACGGTGCATTCAAAGACGATGGAAAAAATCTTTTCTCTCACATAACCACCGAAGAACTGCGTGCCTGCACCACCTGCAATGCCTGTGTACAGGAATGCCCGGTTTCCATCTCTCCGCTTGAGATCATTTTAGAACTGCGCCGCTCCCTCATTATGGAAGACAGCAATGCCCCCCAGGAATGGAACGTGATGTTCGGCAATATTGAAAATAATTTTGCGCCCTGGAAGTTTTCGCCTGACGACAGGGATAAGTGGACGGAAGAAATGGTCTGACGCCCCGTCTGACCATGCATTTTACAGTTTGGGTTACGGACATTTGTACTTAACAATGATTGGAGAGGATCAAATTGATTTTCCGAATTCCTGAACCTGGATCTTTTCCTTTAAATGAACATTATGATTTCAAAAAACTGGTTCCATATCTCCAACGCAAACGAAATTGATTCGCCTGCCTTATTGGTTTATCCCGAAAGAGTGAAAGCCAATATACAAACAGTCATAAAAATGACCGGTGATGTAAACAGGCTTCGCCCGCACGTTAAAACACATAAATGCGCCGAAGTGCTGAAGCTGATGATGGATGCCGGGATAACTAAATTCAAATGCGCCACCATTGCCGAGGCAGAAATGCTGGGTATCCATAAAGCAAAAAATGTTTTGCTGGCCTATCAACCCGTTGGGCCAAAACTGGATCGGTTCATTGCGTTAATAAAAAAATATCCGCAAACCCAATTCTCCTGCCTTACCGATAACCTGGTTTCTGCCGCCGAACAATCCAACGCATTTAGTGAAGCCGGGCTAAAAGTTCCGGTTTATACAGACCTGAATACAGGCATGAACAGGACCGGGATCAATACCGGTGAAGAAGCTATGGAACTATACGCTTATTGCTCCACTGCAGCCGGCCTTATCATTAAAGGCATCCATGCTTATGATGGCCATATATATGACAGTGACTTTTCTGAAAAGAAAAAGAAATGTGATGAGGCTTTCTCCCTGGTGGAAGACATGCGTAATAAGATTGAAAGCAGGGGTTTGCCTAAACCCGTTATTATTGCCGGAGGCTCCCCCACTTTTTCTATTCACTGTAAAAGAGAAGGAATAGAATGCAGCCCGGGTACATTTGTTTATTGGGACCAAAGTTATTCTGTTATTTGTCCTGAGCAGGCATTCATTCCGGCTGCGGTATTACTTACACGGGTGGTCTCACTACCCGTTCCTGGAAAAATATGTACCGACCTCGGGCATAAATCTGTTGCTGCTGAAAATGAAATAACAAAAAGGGTCTTTTTCCCGGAGTTTGAATACTTACATGCCATTGCACAAAGTGAAGAGCACCTGGTTTTAGAAAACAAATCGTCTTACTCCTTTAAACAGGGAGATATACTTTATGGCATCCCCTGGCATATCTGCCCCACTGCAGCACTGTACGACCGGATAAAAATTGTTGAAAATGGCCATGTTGTTGGCGAATGGAAGAACATTGCCAGGGACCGGAAGATCACTGTTTAAGAAATAATACCAGGCGCTGTTTTAGATCATTATCATTAACCCCGCATTTGTGCCGGCATCAAATTTTCCGCCACTGATCAAATCACAGATTTTTCTTTCTATCATTTAACCAATAAGCCATTTCTACGTGTAAAAAATAAATGCAATTTTAAAATATATAATAAATTATGGCGTTTATGCCAAAATAATAGAAAATATTCTACTTATTGTCTTGTATATTTGTAGAATTAATATTTACCTTTTATGAAAATCGGCGTACCAAAAGAAATTAAGAATAATGAGAACCGTGTGGGCATAACCCCAGCAGGAGTTTTTGAGTTAATAAAGAACGGGCATACGGTGTATGTTCAAAGGAATGCCGGCATGGGCAGCGGCTTTTTTGATGAGGATTACCTGGCTGTTGGGGCTACTCTCCTTCCGTCCATTGCTGAAGTGTATGCTGCCGGCGACATGATCGTAAAAGTAAAAGAACCCATCAAAGAAGAATATACATTGATCAGGGAGAACCAGGTACTGTTCACCTATTTTCATTTTGCCTCCAGCAAAGAACTTACCCAGGCGATGATCAGCAGTAAAGCAGTTTGTATTGCTTACGAAACAGTGGAAGACGAAGACGGTTCATTGCCATTACTCACCCCCATGTCGGAAGTGGCCGGAAGAATGGCCATTCAGCAGGGTGCAAAATATTTAGAAAAACCAATTAAGGGTAAAGGCATTTTACTGGGCGGCGTTCCCGGTGTTCCGCCAGGAAAAGTATTGGTGCTGGGTGCCGGCGTGGTAGGAACACAGGCCGCTAAAATGGCGGCCGGACTTGGTGCACACGTGACCATTCTCGACATTAACATGAAACGGCTTCGTTATGTAAATGATGTAATGCCCAGTCATGTGGTAACTGAATTTTCCAGTGAGTATAATATCCGCAGGCATATCTCCACACACGACCTTATTGTGGGTGCCGTATTGGTAACGGGCGGCAAAGCGCCCAAACTCATCAGCAAAGACATGCTGAAAGAAATGCAGCCCGGAACCGTAATGGTGGATGTTGCCGTTGACCAGGGCGGTTGCTTTGAGACCACCAGGGCCACCACGCATGAAGACCCTACATACATTATTGATGACGTAGTGCATTACTGCGTAAGCAATATGCCCGGCGCCGTGCCGTATACATCAACGCTTGCGCTTACCAATGTAACGCTTCCTTATGTTTTAAAGATCGCAAAAATGGGTTGGCAAAAAGCGGCTGAATTAAATAAAGACCTGGCTAAAGGTCTCAACATTGTACATGGAGAGATCGTTCATGAAGGAATACCCAGGCCATAGATGGTAGTGCCCTATTTTGAACCACATAGAACATAGTAGATATAGCAATAGGCCTGAACCTATGTGACCCCTATGTTCTCTACCGGTCTATGTGGTTCGGGTTTGAAACCTGAACACTACCCCACAGATCAATACTTATTTATTTCATTACTTTTTTCCTGTACAGTCAGGCTTACATTCGTTTCAGAAAAATTGCTTTCCTTTAGTCTGAATGAAAATCATAACCTGGAACTGCAATATGGCTTTCCGGAAAAAAGCGGCACATATCCTGGCATATGCACCGGATATTTTAATTGTTCCGGAATGTGAACACCCGGATAAACTAACCTTCACCGGCGACATCTCCAAACCCTCCGATATGCTTTGGTTTGGTGAAAATAAAAACAAGGGCCTCGGCATTTTCTCTTACAGCGGTTTCCGGTTCAAACTCATCCGCTCGCATAACCCGGAATTAAAAATGATCATACCCATTGCTGTAACCGGCAGCAATTATTTCTTCAATCTCTTTGCCATCTGGGCAAATAATCCAACCGACCCCGATGGCCAATACGTGGAGCAGGTATGGAAAGCCATTCATTACTATAACCGGAAATTATCTGCAAAGAACACGGTATTGGCAGGCGACTTCAACAGCAATACCATCTGGGACCGGAAATACAGAACCGGCAATCATTCGCATGTGGTGGATCGTTTGAAAAAGAAAGGCATCGTCAGTTCCTATCATCTTTATCATAACCAGTTGCAGGGAAGCGAAGCACATCCAACCTATTACCTGTACCGGCATAAAGACAAACCCTATCACCTGGACTATTGTTTTGTATCAAACGACCTTGCAAACAGGATTCAATCGGTGGAGGTCGGCGATCATGAACATTGGTCTGCCTTCAGCGATCATGTTCCCCTGATCGTAACATTTAATGACCGGGATATTCCTGGATAAATTAAAGGGTTTATCTTTAAATGATTTTCGTTTCTTCAATTGCCAGATAATAACAGATCATGAAAAAAATACTACTACTCATCCTCCTGGTTCCTTTCCTGTCTGAAGCCCAGCAGGCTGCCCCCCGGTTTGAGAACGATACGCTTTACACTTCCGGTGGATACAGGATTTATAAAGGCCAGGTATTGCAGCTGGGAAAGGGCACTTCCGAAGCCGGTTATTTCCGGTTCATCAAATTTCATCAAAGCATGGGCAGAAGCGATTCGTACAGTTTACAAAACAGTACCATACAGGTAACTAAAGTAAAAGGATACCGGTATTCCAGCCCGGATAATAACCAGGTCCGCCTCTCCGGCATGGTAACGTATAAAGACGGAAAGAAAGCAGAAGCGGAGATCGTTATGAATTTTGAAAGGGCCACCGAAGATTATGATGGCATGCCCAGTGAATTATCAATACCGGGAGAATTTAAAATAACCCGGACTGCAACAGTAAAAGAAGAAATGAAGAAACAGCCGGTAACTGAAGAAGTAAAAAAACAACCCGTAAACCCCGAAGCCAAAAAGCAAGCTGTTCCCGATGACTTAAAAAAACTACTTGTTGCCGACGAGATCAAAAAACTATTTGACCTGTATAAAGCAGGCGCTTTAACCAAAGAAGAATACGAAGCGCAAAAGAAAAAATTACTGGAACAATAGTTACTGCAGGCCTTCAGAAACCTGTATCATTTTTATGTAAAATGGCCGATAAGCCCATCCCGTAAAAAAACTCATGCAACGTCTCCTGGTCCTTCTTGCATTTTTATCCTGCAGCATACTGGTAAAAGCCGATTGTTCTGCCAATGGTATTTACAGCTGGCCCAATACCACAGCAGTTAAAAGCAACCCGGTATTTGTGCTTACTTTTTATTTATTCAGTCAACAGATTGTGCCTGGGCTAAATAAGCAACATGCTGTTTATCTTCAATCAGCTACACAAAAAGTACCGCTGCTGATAACCGAAATATGCAAAGGGCAGTTCAATCTTACCCAGGTGATCTTAAGACCAGCCAGGCAGTTAACCGCCGGCATGGAATACCTGTTAGTGATCGACAGCCTGCCAAAATATGAAGGTATTTCAAAATGGAACAAAGAGATACGCAAGGCCGAAGCGCCAAAATGGAAGGTTTTGAAAGAAGCGGATACTGGTTTCCCTCAATGGACATCAATGCCAAAATATGAGTCAAAATCCTATACCCGTTTTGGCTGTGGGCCATCACTGTCGGTTGTTTTTGGTTTTGCAGCGGCTGACGAATCCGATATTTTGATAAAGACCACGGTACGAAATATCAAAACAGGTGAATACAGCACTTACTATGTTGAATCAACAGATAAGACAAGGATCGTTGTTGGCCACGGCATGTGCGCCGGTGCATTCGATCTAAAAGCAGATGACGGATACGAAGTAAGCTTTGCACTGATGGATGCAAGCGGCAACCCCGGCTGTATGGCTTCGGCTCCAATCCGCTTTACCGGGCCTGCTGAAAAAGATAAGAGTGAATAAGATCCTTAATACAAAAAACTACATTCTTTTTTTCTCCGGAATTATTTTTTATTTTACAACAGCCGGCCCTGCACATTACTTAACCAAAAAAACAGCTTATGTTCATCGGGCACTTTGGACTTGGCTTTGGCGCCAAAAAAGCCGCTTCATCTGTTTCATTGGGTACTTTTTTTATGGCAGCACAGTTCCTGGATCTGTTATGGCCTGTATTGCTGCTGCTTGATGTGGAGCATGCCGTAATAAAACCCGGCACGGGCCACGCACAACCCATTGACTTCACCGATTATCCCATATCACATAGTTTGGTCATGGTCGTTGGCTGGGCCGTATTGTTTGCCTTTATCTATTGGCTATTAAAAAAGAATATAAAGGCGGCCTTCGTTCTGGGACTTTGCGTTATCAGTCACTGGGTGCTGGATCTAATTGTACACTTGCCCGATCTGCCGCTTTACCCGGGCGATAATTCTCCCAAATTTGGTTTTGAACTATGGAACTCATTCTGGGGTACGTTAGTTGTGGAAGGAGCTATTTTTATAACCGGGCTTGTTCTTTATTCCCGGTCAACCAAGGCTAAAAATAAACAGGGAAGTATCGGTTTATGGATACTGGTTGCATTGTTGCTGGTTTCGCACGCAGCCAATCTTTTTGGTCCGCCCCCACCCGCTATGAACGCTGTGGCATGGGCAGGAAACCTGCAGTGGCTATTTGTTATCCTTGCATATTGGGTTGATCATAACCGGGCAAATATTTAATAATCCTTACTTAACTTGCTTTCATAACCAACCAAACACTGCCTTCATGAACCGGCTGAAATTAGTTTTATACGCTGCCCTCATTATTATCATTGCCCACTCCTGTAAAAAGGATGACCTGCCTGCGCCTTCCAATCCTCCCCAGGTAATTGCACCCCCTGCTCCTTTTGGATTTTATGTAGTGGGATATTTTCCTTCGTACAGGGCCGTTGCCGCCGTGCCGGATGTAAAATTCAGGATGTGCAATGTGGTGAATTATGCATTTGCTGTTGTAAGTGCAGGCGGCAACCTTACCTTAACCAATACGGCCCATTTAATGGAAGTAAAGAATAAGGCAAAAGCAAACGGTGCAAAAATATTCATCAGTGTATCCGGTGTAGCGTCAGATTTTAAAACGATGGCAGCCGCTCCAGCAGGACGTACCTTTTTCATTACCCAGGTAATGGATCTGGTAAGAACCTATGGCCTGGATGGCGTGGATATTGATTGGGAGTTTCCCCGAACCGATGACGGAACCAGCATTACGTATACAGCGCTGATGAAACAGCTGAGCGACAGTTGTCACCTCGGCAGTAAATATTATTTAACTGCAGCCATCACCGCAGGTAAATATGCGGGCGCTGTAAGAGATGCCATCAGCAACGAACTGTGGCAGGGCAATTATGTGGATTGGTTCAACATCATGAGCTATGATGATTTCAGTACCACCCAGCCATATAAACATCATTGCGATTACAGCCTGGCAACCACCAGCCTCAATTACTGGATCGGTACCCGGGGAATGCCCGGCGCCAAAGCGGTATTGGGTATTGCCGGTTATGGCCGGCCCAGCGGAATTACACAAACAAATACCGTGTTAACCTACAGCGATATCCTTTCGAGGGGAGGCAATCCCTTCTCCGATTCAGCCATCGTTACCAACGGCGGCTTTTCAAACTATACGATATATTACAATGGAATTACTACGGTAAAAAGGAAAGCAATCCTCTCAAAACAAATGGCAAACGGCATCATGCTTTGGGAAAAAGGCCAGGATGCACATGATAACAATTCCCTTTTGAAAGCTGTATGTGACACGGTTGGCAGACCTTATTGATACCAGCTATCCCGGGTATTGGCCTGGCCGGAAGCCTGGCCAACAACCTGCATCAATCTTTACTATACTGTTAATAAGATTGAATAAAATGTGCCAACAAATTGCTTTCTTTTCTAAATAATATTTCGTTACTTTAAAAAGCGGTAATAAACAGGAACTTCATCGCCGCAGCCACTCAACACACTAACCCCCGTCCGTATTTGCTGAAAATGATCAGGCTTACTGCGACGCATGACCAAGGTCAGGTTTTATTTTCATCCGGTATCCAACCTTTAGTAAAGAATAAGATCAGTACTCTTTAAATATGCTTACTTATTTTTTAACACTATAAATTCTATCCAGATGTATACAGAAACACAGCAGCGCACGCTTGTTGATGAATGTCATCAATGGCACGATGAATTGGTTGCCTATCGTGAAAAGATCAACAGGCTCAAAAGCGAACTCTATTATTTCGCACCCGGCAAAACCGAACACGATGTATTACTGGGCATTGAACATTTTCACAACCAGTTTCACATTCAGCTCATCAACATTCATGACCTGAAACACGAGATCAAACATCATTTAAAAGAAGCGGAACGGCATCCTACATTCGGGCACCGCATACCGCATCACCACATGAAAGAAAAACTGGAAACGCTCGAGAACGACATAAACAAACTCGAAGACGAGTTCCACACTTTTGTAAAGCAATAATGCCTTTTTGCAACCAGTCCCGATATTTTCGGGACTGGTTGGTTAATGGGCCATTTCAAAACAACTAAATTCCTTGTTATGGCTACGTACGATTCAAACCATGTAAAAAATATCGCCCTGCTCGGACATGCCGGCTGCGGGAAGACAACCCTCGCCGAATGCATGCTCTTTGAAGCAGGCATCATCAAACGCCGCGGAAACATTGCGGCAAGAAACACCGTGAGTGATTACCACGAACTGGAAACGGAAAGACAGAGTTCCGTTTTTTCCTCCCTCATGCATACGCCGTGGAAAGACTATAAGATAAATATCATCGACACACCCGGCTACGATGATTTTGTGGGCGAAGTGATCAGCGCTTTACGGGTGGCAGATACCGGTGTGATCGTACTCAATGCAGCCGCCGGTGTGGAAGTAGGCGCCGATGTGATCTGGGAATATACCGACACGTTTAAAACCCCCACCATCTTTGTAGCCAACCAGCTCGATAAAGAGGAAGCGGATTTTGACCGCACTTTACGGGAAGCAAAAACGCATTTTGGCGGAAACGTGGTGGCAGTGCAATACCCGGTGCAAACAGGAACCGGGTTCAACTGTATTGTAGATGTATTGAACATGATCATGTACCAGTTTCCTGCCGAAGGAGGCAAGCCGCAAAAACTGCCGATACCCGACAGTGAAAAGCAAAGAGCCGATACGCTTCATAAAGAACTGATAGAAGCCATCGCTTCCAACGACGAAGGCCTGATGGAAAAATATTTCGACCAGGGAGAACTTACCGAAGAAGAGATGAAGGCCGGACTTCATACCTCCATGATCAAACACGACATCTTTCCCATGTTCTGTGCATCCGGTGAAAAGAATATGGGCGTGGGCCGCATCATGAGTTTTATAGATTATGTATGCCCCGCTTCCAACGAAATGCCTCCGCAAAAAACAAAAGCAGGAAAAGAATTACCCTGCGACGTGAAAGGCCCTACCTGCATCTTTATCTTTAAAACCATCATTGAACCGCATATTGGTGAACTCAGTTTGTTCAAAGTATACAGCGGCACCATTAAGTCGGGCTGCGAATTAATAAATGAGAACACCGGCGTTACCGAAAAATTCAACCAGTTGTTCTTACTGGAAGGACACAACCGGGTGCCGGTTCAGGAACTGGTGGCCGGCGATATAGGCGCCACCATCAAATTACGCAGCACGCATGTGAACAATACCCTGCATGATAAAGGTGCCGATATTGAACTGGTGCCCATCGAATTCCCGCATCCCAATGTTACCATTGCCATCAGCGTGGTGAATAAAGGCGATGAAGAAAAATTATCGCAGGTACTGCATACACTGCAGGAAGAAGATGCAACGGTTCGTTTTGAGGTATCGCCGGAAATAAAACAAACCCTGCTGCATTGCCAGGGCGAACTGCACCTGAAAGTGCTTCAATGGAAGATCGAACACATTCACAAACTGGATGTGAAGTTTGATAAACCAAAGATCCCCTACCGGGAAACCATCAGCCGGAAAGCCGAAAGCAATTACCGCCACAAAAAACAAAGCGGCGGCGCCGGCCAGTTTGCCGAAGTATATATGCGCATTGAACCCTGGTACGAAGGCATGCCCAATCCCGAAGGACTTAACCTGCGCAGTAAAGAAGATATCGACCTGGACTGGGGAGGCCGGCTGGTATTCTGTAACTGCATAGTGGGAGGCGCCATCGACACCCGTTTTCTTCCCTCCATTATGAAAGGCGTGATGGAAAAAATGCAGAACGGTCCGCTTACCGGGTCGTATGTACGGGATGTACGGGTAAGTGTGTATGACGGCAAGATGCATGACGTGGACAGCAACGATATCTCCTTTAAGATAGCCGGGCTGCAGGCATTCCGGCAGGCATTTATGGAAGCCGATCCGCAATTGCTGGAACCCATCTATACGGTCGAGGTACTTTGCTCGGATGAAATGGTAGGCGCCGTGATGGGCGATCTTCAGACAAGGATGGGCGTGGTGGAAGGCATGGAAGCCGAAGGACATTTTCAAAAGATAACGGCCAAGGTTCCACTGGCGCAGATGTACCAGTACTCTTCTTCCCTGCGCAGTTTATCCGGCGGGCGGGCCCGTTTCAATATGTACTTCGATTCCTACTCACCCGTATCGTACGAAGTGCAGCGCAAACTTACAGAGGCGCACAACAAGCACGAAGTATTACAGGCTTAATAGTTACATAATAAAAAATAAAAAGCCCCAGCGTTTGGGGCTTTTTATTTGAGGCTTATCTGCCTATGTGACCTATGTTGCCAGGTGGTTCAGATTACTTAGCTATTCCTTATTTTTATTCTTCAAATAATACCATGCTGATAGTACAGGCAAAAACAAAAGACGATCACCTGAAATGTTTTGAAGTAATGAAGGAACTGCGGCCTCACCACAACGCAGAGAGTTTTCTTTCTGCCCTGGAACAGATGATAAAAGAAGGTTACCAGCTTTGGTATATAGAAGACGAAGGCAAAGCGGTTTGTGCAGCCGGTTTTCGTTTCACCACTACTTTGTACGACGGGCTGATCATCGACTTTGATGATTTTGTTACCGCAGCAGATGCCCGTAAGAAAGGATATGCCGGCATCTTATTTGATAAACTGGTTGACATGGCAAAAGAAAAAGGCATCAAAACCATTCACCTCAACTCCAATCACCAGCGCTTTGATGCCCACCGGTTTTACCTGAACAAAAGAATGAAGATCATTGCCCATCATTTCCGGATAGAAGTATAAATCAAAACGCCGCTATGAAGATCAGGTCTGTACTGGAACTCTATGAACTGCTTCCTGAAAATGAAAGGTTGATCGTAGATATATTGAGAGAGGTTATCAAAGAACAATTGCCTTCGCACTGTAAAGAAAAGATCTCTTACAATGTTCCCTTTTTCTACGGTAATAAAAGCATCTGCCTGGTCTGGCCTTCCTCCGTTCCAAGGGGCGGCATAAAAAAAGGCGTGATGCTGGCTTTCTGGTATGGCAACCGGCTTGCGGATACAGATCAGT
>DAOQRQ010000024.1:0-15787 GCA_035355815.1 Ferruginibacter sp.
TTTTTTGAATATAAAATGTAGATATGGTACATAAAAAAACCCCGGAAGAACCGGGGTCTGTTTAGTACTCGGGATGGGAGTTGAACCCACACTCACATTGCTGTGAACAGGATTTTAAGTCCTGCGTGTCTACCAGTTCCACCACCCGAGTGACACTTACTTAATAAATCAAGAACTTTTCAATCAAAATATACCCGGGATGGGAGTTGAAACTCACTTCATTGCTGCAAATCCCGATATTTAATCGGGACCTGTCTACCAGTTCCACCACCCGAGTAAACACTTCCACAACTCAGAAAACCAAGCCGTAGACAGAAAAAAAATCCCGAACTAAGTCGGGAGATTTCAGAGCGGAAAACCGGGCTCGAACCGGCCACCTCGACCTTGGCAAGGTCGCGCTCTACCAAATGAGCTATTTCCGCAGGATAAAATGTTTAAACCGTTGCACAGGTTTAAGTCGTTAAAAGGGTAAACCCTGCAACGACCTGAAACGTTTTGAAACGACTTGAAACCACTAAAAGAACTTACCTATTTTTCTCACCCCGCACAATCATCATTCAGGGGTGCAAAAATAAGCCTTACGCTGTTACAATAAAAATTTTATTTGTAAGTAGGGTTGTACAGGGTATTGCTTGGTACGTCAACCTTTGGCTGACCTTTATACCGGTGTGTGTACAGGTTGTAACAACCGCCCAGGATAAAGGCAACCACCAAAAATACCTGGCAGAACCAGATAAAACGGGAAGTGGATACCCAGTTATGAGTAAAATCTTTGTGCCTTGTGTCGATGATTTCCTGACTCATTTTATTATAATTTGCTGTGCAAAAATAAGGGCTAAGGGGTAAAAAAACTTATTTGTTACCAACAATTTCTGAAAAGGTCCTTTTCTTCTGTACAAAATGCGCCCAAACCACCGATCCATCATACCATCCGCCGGGCTTTCCTCCTTTCTTCTTCGGAAAAACAGAATGCTGCTGTTTGTTCAGCAACCAGCCGGCAAAATGCCAGTGTGCCCGGAGAATGGCGGTAAAGTATCCCCCATCGCCGCCCAGCAAGGCACGCCATGCTGCCACCGCATCTAAAAAAATACGGAAGGGTATGCGCCAGAGCGCTTCGCCAAATGAAAAATTCTTAGCCAGCATGATCAGGTTATTGCGGAAATTCAGATAGGTTTTATTACTGTTGCCACGGGGCAATGTTCCCCCACCCACATGATAAACCACCGATGCCGGCTCAACAAATATCTTATAACCGGCCAGCTGCATGCGCCAGCAAAGATCGATCTCTTCCTGGTGGGCAAAAAAGTATTCATCCAGTCTGCCTGCTTCATGATATACAGAAGCCCTTACAAAAAACGCAGCACCGCTTGCCCAGAAACATTGCTGCCGGTTATCATACTGACCCGAATCTATTTCACATTCATCAAATACCCTTCCCCGGGAAAAAGGATAACCGAAGTCATCCAGCCAGCCGCCGCAGGCACCGGCATATTCAAACAACTTCTTATTATTATAGGCTAATATTTTGGGCTGACAGGCAGCGATCAGTTTATCCGATTCCATCAGGTCAATAATGGGTTCTATCCAGCCGGGCGTTACTTCCACATCGCTGTTCAGTAAAACATAGTAATCCGACTGAACCTGTTTCAATGCGGTGTTATATCCTTTGGCAAAACCTTCGTTGCTGCTGTTTTGAATGATGCCCACCTCCGGGTAATTGTTTTGCAGGAATGAAAGGCTGTCGTCGGTGGATGCATTATCAGCCACTATTACTTTTTTATTGGCATAGGTTGATGCCATCACCGAAGGCAGGAACTGCTCCAGGAATTTTCTCC
This sequence comes from Ferruginibacter sp., assembly GCA_035355815.1. Lineage (GTDB taxonomy): Bacteria > Bacteroidota > Bacteroidia > Chitinophagales > Chitinophagaceae > Ferruginibacter. Next base: position 1,836 of record DAOQRQ010000024.1, read on the forward strand.
CGTTCCAGTTTAATATTACGATGGCTACTGATGGTTGTTCCATTTTCTACCCGTTCTTATACTGTTTACAAACATACTTATATCTTACAACTTATCGCTCCCAACCTCAAACCCCAAACTTATCCTGAGCGTAGCTGAAGGGCAAACCTCAAACCACAAACCTCAAACTCCTGACTTATTCCTTATTTTTACCTCATGTTTCCTCAATTACTCAACTGGCGATCGGTACTGGCTTTAGTGGCAATAGCCATTGTAAGCGGAACCATCTTTTACTCCAATCACCTGGCAAAAAAGATCGCTGCAGAGGAAAAGATAAAGGTTGAGCAGTGGGCAGAAGCCACCAAAGAGGTGGGCAATCCCAATAAAACAGAAGTAAGTTTTGCTTTTAAGATACTTACCGATAACAGCAAAGACATTCCCATGATACTGGTTACCGAAAAAGACAGCATCATGGATTACCGTAACCTTGATTCGGTAACGATCAAAAAAGAACCGGCTTATCTAAAAGATAAGCTGCAAGATTTTAAAAAACTGAATGCCCCTATTGAATGGAAGAATCCGTTCGATACCTTACAGGTTAACCGGGTGTATTATGGCGAATCGGTGTTGCTGAAGCAGGTAAAGTATTACCCGATGGTTCAACTGGTGATCGTTGCACTCTTCATCATCATTACGCTGATCGCCGTTTCCACCCGCAATAAATCCACCCAAAACCAGGTATGGGCAGGCATGGCAAAGGAAACGGCTCACCAACTGGGCACACCTCTCACTTCTTTACAGGGCTGGGTGGAGATGCTGAAAGAAATGCCCGGACTGGAAAAGATCGTTCCCGAAATGACCAAGGATGTGGACAGGCTGAAACTGGTGAGCGATCGTTTTGGAAAGATCGGCAGCACCCCGCAACTGGAAGAAATGAATATTGTGCAGCAGGTGCAAAGCATGGTAGCTTATATAAAGAGAAGGGCAACGGATAAAGTCAGCTTCAGCATTGAAACGCATGGCGACAATGAGATCAATGCCATGATCAACGGTCCGCTGTTCGATTGGGTAGTGGAAAATCTTTTAAAGAATGCCCTGGATGCCATGGAAGGAAAAGGAAGTTTACATGTGGATATAAAGAATGAGACCACGCAGGTGGTGGTGGATGTGACCGACTCGGGCAAGGGCATCAGCAAACAGCATATTGCCAAAGTTTTTAAGCCGGGCTTTACCACTAAAAAGCGTGGCTGGGGACTGGGCCTCACCCTCAGCAAACGCATTATTGAACAATACCATAAAGGCGAACTTTTTGTAAAGCACTCCGAACCGGGAAAAGGAACAACCTTCAGAATTGTGTTGAAGAAATAGTTGCCTTGCCTTACATTTGCAAACTCTACTGGATGCCCGGGTGGCGAAATTGGTAGACGCACCACCTTGAGGTGGTGGCGCTGGAAACGGCGTGCTGGTTCGAATCCAGTCTCGGGCACGATAATCAAAGCGAAGTTTTTACTTCGCTTTTTTCAGTTAAAAAACTAAGGGGGTGGTCCCGCAGAAGGCGGGATGATGGTTCGAATCCAGTCTCGGGCACGATAATCAAAGCGAAGTTTTACTTCGCTTTTTTCGTTAAAAAAATCGAAGGGTGGTCCCGCCGAAAGCGGGATGATGGCTCCAATCCAGTCTCGGGCACAAAGTTTCTCTGAACGGGAAGCTTTTTATTTTTAGTTATCTTGTAAAAAAATACGTGATGGGAACCGAAATAAAATGCCCCAACTGCGGGCATGAATTTGAGTTGAACGAAAGCCTCAAAAACGAGGTGGAAAAAGAACTGCGTGGCAAGATGCTCGACTGGCAGAAAAAAAAAGAAGAGGAGTTTGAAAAGCAAAAAGCTTCCATAGAAACGGCTGCACAGAAAAAAGCAGGCGAAGAACTGGCGGTTAAACTGAAAGTGCTGGAAGACGAAGCCAAAATAAAAACACAGCAACTGCAGGAAATGCAGAAAAAAGAACTGGAACTGTTGCGGGACAGATCGGCCCTGCAAGAAAAGCAGAAGAACTTTGAGATGGAACTGGAGAAACGCTTGCTGGAAAAAAGAAAAGAGATCGAAGACAGCACGAGCAAACGGGAGCAGGAACTCTTTGACCTGAAGACAAAGGAATTTAAACTGCAGATGGAGCAGCAGCAGAAACTGATAGAAGAACTGAAACGGAAAAGCGAACAGGGCAGCATGCAGCTGCAGGGCGAGAGCCAGGAAATTCTGTTGGAAGAAATATTAAAAGAGAATTTTCCATTCGATCTTATTGATGAAGTGGGTAAAGGAGTGGAGGGAGCTGATTGCATCCAGACCATCCGAAACAACAGCGGTGTTGCCTGCGGCAAGATCATTTATGAAAGTAAGCGCACCAAAACCTGGAGCAATAACTGGCTCGAAAAACTGAAATCGGATAAACGGAATACCGGAGCCGATGTAGCCATCCTGGTAACACAGGCATTTCCGAAAGACATGGATCGCTTTGGCGAAAAAGACGGCATCTGGATCTGTGGCTTCACCGAAGTAAGCAGCCTGGCGCATGCCTTACGCAGCGGCATCATAAAAGTATACGAAGCACAGAAAGCGCAGGAAGGCAAGGGCGATAAGATGCAGATGCTGTACGATTTTCTCACCGGCAATGAGTTCCGCGGACAAATGGAAGCTATCGTGGAAGGATTTATGTCGATGAAACAATCCATCACAAAAGAACGAATACAGATGGAGAAGATCTGGAAGGAAAGGGAAAAACAATTAGAAAAGGTTTTACTAAGCACCAGCGGCATGTACGGTTCGGTAAAAGGAATTGCCGGCGCTTCGGTGGGAGATATCCCCCTGCTGGATGGAAGTTCAGATGTAACGGATGATCATAACGAATAAACATCGTAAATTCTGGATACCCCTTGGCGTATTTCTTTTAACCATCTGGTTTGTGCTGGAAGGTGAAAATAAGCTGGCTTTCATTTCTTTCTTCTTACTGTTCGGCTATATCTTTTTCATTGTTTTTTTCCGGACGAAGTACCTGCAGGAGGAAGGAGTTGATTACTCGAACGGACTGCCGGTGGCAAAAGACGATAACCTCCCCTGTTATACATATTATGGTGAAGAACTGAATTTTACCGACCAGGAACTTACAGAGATACTTACAAAGCGATTCTCCTATTTTACTTCTCTTTCGGCGGATAATAAAAGCATCTTCTTAAAAAGACTCACCCGTTTCATCGCCGAAAAAACATTTAAGATCTATGACGATACCGTGTTCAGGGAAATGCCGGTACTCATCAGCGCCGCTGCCATTCAACTTACATTTGGCCTGGAAAAATACCTGTTACCCCATTTCCAATTCATTCATATTTACCCGCAGGAATTTATGAGAACGGCCCCGGTGCTTTGTTTGCTGGAAGGAAATGTATCGGGCCGTGCCATCAATTTATCGTGGAAACATTTCCTGGAGGGATATGCCAAACCAACCGACGGGCAGAATGTAGGGTTACACGAGATGTCGCATGCCTTGTATTACCAAACCTTTGTTGTGGAAGAGAACATCGATAAGAATTTCAGGGAGCAGTACAGCAGCTTCCGTAACGATGCCAATAAAGCCTATCATACCGAAAAGAATATTTACGGCGGTTTGTATTCGGAATATGCTGAAAAGAATTTCCAGGAATTCTGGGCAGAGAGTATTGAATTATTCTTTGAGAAGCCTGCATCGTTGAACAGGAGCTACCGGAGACTATATGCTTCGCTAAAAGGATTGCTGAACCAGGATCCGTTAACAGCGATCAATGATCCGTTAACACCCAGGTAAGGAAATTATTGTTGAACGAGAGGTAATGAACAACCAGTTCGGTTTCGTTTTTAAACAGGCAATGCAATTTTCCTTCTGTATGATCGCCCTGTATCGATTGCAGCACCATGCCTCTTTTAAAATCCACCGAGCCCTTTCCCCACCATTTAAACACAGACTCCTTCACACTCCAGCAAAGTGTTGCATATTGAACATTGTTCATTGAACCTTGCTCATTGAACATTTTCTTCTCCCCTTCACTCATGAATTTCTTCTGTATCTGTAATATCTTATCATTTACCAGCTCCACATCCACCCCTACCCGGTATTCCTTGCTTACAAGGGCAGCCGCATAATCGCCGCAATGAGAAATGGAGAAATGAAAGGGCTCATCTTCCAGGTAAGGCTTTTTGGTATCGGCGATCTGGATCAGGTTTACCGGAAAACCAGGATACATCTCTTTCAGCAACAGCCGGCCGGCCAGGTGCTGCAGCCGTTTATGCCAGTGACTGATGTTCTTTTGCAGGGGAACCTGTGCTAAAAAAAAATCTTCCGATTCGTTGATATGCCAAACAGCGATCTTTGTGGTTGCGTTAATATTTTGTTGATAAACCAGCGGCATTTCAGCAATTAAAAAATAAGAATTAAAAATTGAAAATTTAGTTTTACAAATTAACGAATTAACCGGTTAACGGATTAACTAATTAACGGATCAACCAATCAACGAACCACAATGATCTTAAGCGACAAAAGAATTTTAGAAGAGATCGGGAAAGGCACCATCAAAATTGAACCCTACGACCGCGACTGCCTCGGAAGCAACAGCTACGATGTACATTTAGGCAAACACCTGGCTAAGTATATCAACGCAGAACTAGATGCAAAAAAGCACAATACCATTGAACATTTTGACATACCGGAAGAAGGCTTTGTGCTGTACCCCGACCAGTTTTATTTAGGGGTAACAGAAGAATACACCGAAACCCATGCCCATGTTCCCTTCCTGGAAGGAAAATCAAGTACCGGCAGGCTGGGCATCGACATACATGCAACGGCCGGTAAAGGAGATGTGGGCTTTTGCGGCAACTGGACACTGGAGATTTCCGTTAAGCAACCGGTGAGGGTTTATGCCGGCATGCCCATCGGGCAACTGATCTATTTCCCGGTGGATGGTGAGATCGAAATAAAATATAACCAGAAGAAAAATGCCAAGTACAGCGGCCAGCATAACAAGCCGGTGGAGAGCATGATGTGGAAGAACAGTTTTTAATCTAAACCAGCATACATATTATGAGCTTACAATTCTGCATATCCGCAAATAGAAAGATATTGTTACTGCTCAGCATGCTCATCAGCAGTGTTTCTGTTGCCCAATTGAAGCCGGCCCTGGCCGATTCTTTCTTCCACTTTATTAACGCCAATAAAAGCAGGGCCTCGGTTTATATTACCCGGAATGATACAGTAGTTGCCAGTTTGAACGAGAATAAACTGATGCCGCTGGCCAGTACGGTAAAGATCATGGTGGCTATTGAATTTGCTCAGCAGTCGGGGAAAAATGTGATCAATGAGAACAGTTATATGCCTTTAAGCGAACTGGATAAATACTATATCCCCAACACAGATGGAGGCGCCCACCCCGCCTGGCTCGACTATGCAAAGCAAAATAAACTGCTCAAGGGCGATAGTGTTAAGCTGGTGGACATAGCCCGCGGCATGATCATCTTCAGCAGCAATGCCAACACCGAATACCTGATGGACCTGCTGGGCTTTGATAATGTTAAAGAGAATATCGAACTGTTCGGTCTCAAACAGCATACCGCTATCTCCCCCATTGTGGGATCCCTGTTCCTTTACCAGCTTCCTAAAAAAACAACTGAAGACAAACTCATAAAAACCATCAGCGGGTACTCGGATAAGAAGTACAGCATGGAAGCGTACGACCATCACCTGGGCATGAAAGAAGACAGCGGGTATAAAGCCAGGTTCCGCCCCGAAGAATTTTCGATGAAGCTCCAGAAACTATGGAGCGACCGCCTGCCTGCTTCCACCACCAAAGAATACGTGACCCTGGTACAGGCCCTCAACAAAAGAGAAGTACTGGACGAGGATGCTTTCTTCACCATTGCCGAAGTGCTGGAGTTCCCGATGGAGAACAAAGCATTCCAGTCTGTTTTCAAACATTACGGCGTAAAAGGCGGAAGCACCGGTTTTGTACTTACCCATGTTATTTATATGATGATGAAAAACGGAACCCGGATGGAAATCGCTATCTTCTTCAACGACCTTAGTCCCGAAGAAGAACAAAAATTAGAAGGATGGCTGGATCCGTTTGAAGCACAGGTGATGTTTGACCCAGCCTTCAGGAATAAAGTGAGATTCTAATTAAGCTTCCAGATTGCATAATTTAATACCGCTGCAAAACTCACCCAACTGATATAAGGCACCAGTAACCAGGCTGCTGCTGCAGAAATTTTTCCAAACCAGAGAATGGTTATAAAGATCATTACCCACATAAGGACGATCTCGGCAAAAGCCCAGCCAGGCAATTGCAGTTTGAAGAAAATAAATGACCAGAAAAAATTAAGGATGAGTTGAACTGCAAATAAAATGATGGCAGTCTGCTTGAGCCTTATATCAGCTCCTGACTTCCACACCAGATACAATGCAATGCCCATCAGGATATAAAGTGCTGTCCATACCGGGGCAAAGATCCAGTTTGGCGGGTTGAACCATGGCTTGCTGGCTGTTGCATACCATCCGTTAACTCCCGAAGAAGTAAAGAAACCCGAGAAAGCCCCAACTAAAAGCGGAACCAGTATGGAAATTATCAACTTCATTTCTGTGCAACGTTTTCAATAACGAAATGTTCAGATCTTACCGGCCTTTTTATAATAGGCAATCAAAAAACCCGTCACTTCATCATAACTCAACACGCCCTGCGGCTGCTGGTTTCGGCGTAAGTAAACACCGTATATCCACCGCCACAGCGGTTCAATGGGATTGCGGTGCCGGAGATAGAACCGTTTCCATTCTTTCAGGTCTTCCTGCACGGCCGGTATCAATTGTTTACGGAATTCTTTTGCAGAAACTGAATCCGTTTCAAACAAATTCCGGTTGCTGTACATGAACAGGTCGAGGTAAACAGAATAGTGAAGCAAGGTATCGGTTGACGAAGTAGCTGCCAGGTAACCCACAAAATTCGCTTCCATCTCTTTTGCATAACCCAATTGGTGCGCCACTTCATGGCTGGTAGTGAAAGGTTGCAAAAATTTTGGCACCAGCGTATTTACCTGGGCTTCACCGGTGAATGGATTATAATAACCGGTAAAGCCCATATAGTTTCCTACCCAGCTCCACACAGATGGTTTCAGGGATACGGGTTGGTACTGCAGAAAAGGATAAACAGTTTCTGCCTGTTGATATGCACGATTGATCCTTGAGAATAATTCTTTTTTTGTAGGGTAGCTCGTCTTCGCTTCCACCAGCATCTGTTTTGATGCATTTACTTTTTCAACCAGCATTTCATTCAGCTTCTTCAGGTCAGTGGTTGAATATTTTTCCATCTTTAATCCCAGTTGTTTGGCAATGCCCACCCGGTTGTAATTAATTCCCCAGAGAAGATTGAAACTGATGTAGATGATCAGTATCACATTCAGGGCGTATACCAACCCTGCCAAAAAGCTTTGCCCGGTGACCTTTTTTTTAAGCACTGCCCGGATGCCCTTGAACAGTTTTGTGATCAGCCACAGAACCGCTGCGCCGTAGAGTATATCGCCCAGGCTAAAGGGCAGCCAGCCCAATAAATATCGTAAACCCCGTCCGATATAGGGATAGATGCCGGTTGAATACCTTCTTTCAACAAGAACCGGATCCAGGGAAAAAAGATGGATGGAAACCGCCAAAACTACCAGTACCAGCGTACATAACAGGGATTTTTTGAACTTCATATCTGCCCTAAAAGTAATAAAAGCCGGGCCAACGGCCCTCAACCCCATAAAAACCCTGTTTTCAGCCCTAAAATGTAACATAATTCCCCTACCTTTGCCGTCCTTTAAACCATACGTAATGGCGGGTAAACGGGCATTTGAGATAGCATTTGTGGGATTGAAACCGGGGATCCATGAGTTTGATTACGAGGTTGATGATAAGTTCTTTGCGGAAAGGGGTAGCCCCGACTTCAGTAACTGCCAGGCAAATATCAGGTTACTGCTTGATAAAAAAAGCAGTTTCATGCTGCTTAAGTTCGAGATCGGCGGTAAGGCAGATATCAGCTGCGACCGTTGCGGTAATCCCCTGAAGATGGACATCTGGGACGAATTCAACATGCTGGTAAAGCTGGTGGAAAATCCCGATGAGATGAATGAACAGGAAGAAGATCCGGATGTGTTCTACATCTCCCGTACCGAAAGCCATATTGACGTAGCTAACTGGATATACGAATTTGTGCTGCTGAGTTTTCCAATACAGAAAATGTGCAGCGAAGAAGAGATGGGTGGCCCGCAATGCAACAAAGAAGTGCTGGAGAAACTGAAGACGATGGAAGTAAAGCCGCAGGAGACCAATGCCAACCAGTTGTGGAAAGGACTGGAGCAGTTCAAAAAACTAAAGAAAGAAAAGACAAAGAAGTAATAAAATTTTAAAATTAAAAACGAAGCAATATGCCAAATCCCAAAAGGCGCCACTCACAGCAACGCAGTGCAAAAAGAAGGACGCATTACAAAGCCAGCGAACCAACGTTGAGTGTTGACAAAACAACCGGCGAAACACATGTACGCCATCGTGCCCATGTAAGCGAAGGAAAATTATACTACAAAGGAAAGCTGGTAGCTGAAAAAGCGCCGCTGAAAGCATAATATTTTTTCAAAGTATCAATTCTAAGTCCGAAATTCGATGAAAGGAATTTTGGACTTGGAATTTTTTCATTTAAAGAAGGCTGTATGAATATTGGTCTGGACATGATGGGCGGCGACTTTGCTCCCCTGGAAGCAGTAAAAGGCGCCGCTGAATTTTTATCGTCTGCTGCTGCCAATATTCATCTTACCCTTATCGGCGACGAGGAACAGATCAAAGAACACCTTAACAGCTACCCCATCCCCGCCGGTAAATACACGATCGTTCATGCTGCCCAGGTTATTGAAATGAACGAACATCCTACCAAAGCGTTAAAAGAAAAGCAACAATCCTCTATTGCCATCGGGTTTCATTTGCTGGCCAGCGGAAAAACCGATGCTTTCATCAGCGCCGGCAATACCGGGGCCATGATGGTGGGCGCTTTGTTCAGCATCAAGGCCATTGAAGGCGTACTTCGGCCCACCATTGGCGCTTATATGCCCCGTGAAGACGGTACCCTCGGCTTATTGGTGGATGTTGGATTGAATGCCGACTGCAAACCCGAGAACCTGAACCAGTTTGCAACCCTCGGTTCTTTATTTGCCAAGCACATTTTGAATTTTGATGAACCCAAGGTTGGCCTGGTGAATTTAGGTGAAGAAGAAGGCAAGGGAAATATACTGGCACAGGCCACTTATCCGCTGCTGAAAGAGAATAAACAGATCCATTTCATTGGTAACATAGAAGGCCGTGATATTTTACTCAGCAAGGCCGATGTATTGGTTTGCGAAGGTTTTACCGGCAACGTGGTTTTAAAACTCGCCGAAAGCATTTACGATATTGTAAAGCGCCGCAACATACACGACGAACATTTCGACCGTTTTAATTTTGAACAATACGGCGGCGTACCCGTACTGGGCGTAGCCAAACCGGTGATCATCGGCCACGGCATCTCTCATGCCATGGCATTTAAGAACATGATACGCATTGCCTCCCGCATGCTGGAGATAGACCTGATGGGAAAAATGAAGAGTAGTTTCCTGGAGCAAGCCTGAGGCAATTAAAAATTAAGAATTAATCATTAAAAATTTATTAGACTTAGCAGGTACGATGAAAATACAAGAGGCTTTGGTTTGAGTGAATTCTTAATTCTACATTTTTAATTCTTCATTTTTTCCCGGTCAATGTTTTTCCACAGGTATCGTTACAAATATTTCACAACCCTTGCCGGGTGCAGAATTCAGCATAAACTTACCGGACAATGATTCCGCCCTTTTCCGGATATTATTAAGCCCGATACCGTTCTTCAGGGCCTTTACATCAAACCCTTTGCCATTATCAGCAACACGCAGGTTGATGGAACCGTTCACCCTTGTTACCGCTATATCTATCTTTCCGGCATCGGCATACTTGATGATGTTTTTCATCTGCTCCTGCACAATCCGGTATAGGTTTATCTGAACCTCATCACTTGCCTTGTTACAGATATCATCAAAGTTGAAGTCCACTTTAAAACGGTTATCCGGGTTGAAGTCCTGAACGAGGTTCTTAAATGCATTTTCCAGGGAGACATTATCAAAAGAAGCAGGAGCCAGTTCGTGTGACAGTTTCCGTAATTCTTCAACGGCATTCATAATATATCCCCGGCCGGTTTCTATGAATTCGAGGGTTTCCTTTCTGTTCATTTTCTCGTTCTTGATCATGCTCAGTACCAGCAACGCACTTGCCAGCACCTGGTTAACATTATCATGCAATTCGGCACCGATGTACTGGCGCTCCTTCTCCTGTGTATCGATGATGGCTTTTGATACCCGCATGTTTTCCTCCACTTCGGAGCTGATATCCTGCATGGCGCCGATCATTCTGCAGGGCTCGTTATTCTGATCAAATAATACGTAGGCCCTGTCAAAAACATATTTATACATTCCGTCGGCACAGCGGAACCGGTAAGTAAGCTGGAATTTCTGCAATCCCTTTTCAAATACCTCTTCCACCATTTCTGTTACCCGTTTAAAATCATCGGGGTGCAGTTGTTCATTCCACCAATCAACCACGTTGGGCACTTCCGAAGCCTGGTACCCGAATGTCTTACTGATACCTTCATTATAACGCATCCTGTTACTTGTAATATCCCAGTCCCAGATGGTATCGCTTGTAGCCTGTGAAAGAATCTCGAAGCGCTCAATGGCCGTGCGTATTTCCTGTGTTCTTTCCATTACCCTGCGTTCAAGCTCATCATTCATCTTCTGCAGAACCTCGGCGGCTTTTTCTTTCTCGATATTATCAGATCTCATCTTGCGGGTGAACAAGATCAACAATAAAACAATTCCGGCGATCACGATCAATAATACCCGTTGCAGGCTTATTACACTATCGGTATTGGCATCACGGTATCTCCTGAGCATTATATTTCCGCTGTTCTGCATTCTATCCACCAACACCCGTATACGATCGGTATACAATCTGCCTTCACTGATCTCCACTGCTTTCCTGGCTGCATCAGCTCCCGTTACCTCGTAGTTCAATATCTCTTTGTTCGAAAAGACAATCCTTGCATCAATGAGCGTAAACAGGGAATCGGTAAACGTTTTTTGTGCAGGATGATAACGTGTCAGTTTTTTCAGCGAATTCAGTCCTTTGTATATCTGATCTTCCTGCTGTTTCCGCTGTTCCAGGAAACTTCGCTGGCCGGTAAGAATATATCCCCTGAACCGGGATTCGTTATCCAATGCCAGCTGGAGGGTCTTGGTGGAAGATCCCATTATATCGTGTGTATTCGTGATCCAGATACCGGTCCGGATCACCCGGCTGGTCTCATAAATAGTTATACCCAAAAAAATGATGAGGGAGATCAAAAGCAACTGAATGCCCCTGCTATAATTTCTGGCAGCGGAAACCCTGAATTTCATAGATATGTGGTTCTTGCAAAGCAGCCAGGACCATTGCTGGCAGCTTGCCGGTAGACATCAAAACAGTGTGTTTTCCCCCTGTAACGTATAAGATGGGAATTGTATTGCAGAGAGGTTTATTGATATATGTAGATAACCGGGACCGAGCCGGGAAGGCGAAGAGCAATTTCCGGAAGCAGGTATAGATTATCTGATCTTAATCTGCATATCCTTCAGTCCCTTCTCCTTTAAGTATTCAAGCAATTCTTTTGCATCTTCTCCGCCCTTTGTTGCATGGTGCAGCAAGGTAAATCCGTGAGCTCCTTTTCCATTCAACAGTGAAGGATATTTATCAATGAACGATCTTACAATGGCCGTTTCACCCAGCATCGTAAGAATATAGATATTGGGCCGGGCGCCTTTTTCGATGAGGTATCGTGCGATCTCTTTATTGCCCAGGTGGCCGGCGCCTTCGATCGCTTCTTCAAAATCGCCGTTGCCCCAATCGTACCGGCAATACAAAAGATTGGGATATTCTGCCAGCATTTCCTTCACCCGGTCTAATTTACCATGCCCGGCTATCACAAACTCTTTTACAATATCTGTTTTATATGGCTCCGGATCGGGCGTTCGGGAAAAGGATCTGAAAGGATCAAGCATCAATGCAGTTACTCCTGCAGAACTATTGAGAAGAAATTTTTTCCGGTTCATAGCAATGATTTAAATGATGAGACTACTAAAGTAAAACTTCGTCTTTAAATAACAGCACCGCCTGTAAGGTTACATAACCGCCGGGCTATTCCAGAATTCACTACCTGTTATTATGCACATGCATGACTAAAAAAACAACCGGACAATTCTATTTTCTGAATGTTGCACCGCCTGTAAGGTCCAGTAACCGCCCGGCTTTTGGCGTGATTTTACATCCTTCCTGCCATACACAATTATTGCCCTTTATCCCTTTTGTGTTTTTGGTACGAAGGGATTGATACATTTTCACACAGCCATTTATTAAAGTATAGCAAAACTACTAGTCATGAAAACAATTTTTCTATTGCTTACAGCATTGCTGTTTGCCGCAGCGCTGCCTGCACAAAACAAGCCCGGCAAAATATCGGGCACCATCATCAACCCGGAAAAGAAACCGGTTGAATCTGCCACCATACAGTTATTAAAGGCCGATAACAAGGCATTGGTTAAAACAGCCATCACCGATAAGGCCGGTAATTTTTCATTTGAAAAAATTGCAGAAGGAAAATACATCATCAGCACTTCCGCCGTTGGCTTTGCAAAAAAGATGAGTGAACCCATTGAGATCACTGCTGCCAAAGCCGAGGTTGATATGGCATCCATTGAAGTAAACAGCCAGCAAAAAGCACTGGAAGGCGTTACCGTGGTGGCTCAAAAACCTTTTATTGAACAAAAGCTCGACCGCACGGTGGTGAATGTGGAAGCATCTCCTTCCAATGCAGGGGCAACCGCACTGGAAGTACTGGAAAAATCTCCCGGTGTAAGTGTAGACAACGACGGCAACATCAGCCTGAAAGGGAAGCAGGGCGTTATCATCATGATGGATGGAAAACCAACCTATCTCTCCGGCGCCGACCTGGCCAATGTATTACGTAACCTGCCTGCTTCTGCACTCGATCAAATCGAGATCATGACCAACCCTTCTGCCAAATACGATGCCTCGGGTAACTCGGGTGTGATCAATATCAAAACAAAGAAAGGTAAAGTAAAAGGCTCTAACGGAAGCATTACACTCGGCAACACCAGCGGATTGTTCAGCCGGGATGGAAAAACAGAAGTGCTTTGGAAACCCACCCTGTCGGTAAACTATAATTATAAAAAGAACAAAGTGAACCTGTTCAGCAATTTCGTTTACAACTACCGGGAAGGAAGAGGATTGCTCGATATCACCAGCCGGTATTACGAAGCCGGTAAACAACTCGACAGCATCAATCAGGTGAATACCGCTTTCCGTTTCCGCAATAACAACTATACATTGAAGCTGGGAATGGATTATACTCCTAACAAAAAGAATTCATTCGGCATTGTGCTTAACGGTTTCTTATTTGCAGGCCGCCCAACCCCTACCACGCATACCACTTTCTCTACCCTGGATGGTGATGTATTCTCCAGGCTGAACTCACATACGGCCAATGAGCTGAGCTGGAAGAATTTCAGCACCAACCTGAATTATAAACACACATTCGATACTACAGGCACCGAACTGACTGTTGATCTCGACTATTCCGGGTACAAGAATGTGTCTGATCAGTTGCTGCAAACCGGATTCTTCGACGGCAATTACCAGCAAACAGCCGATTCCATGTTCCTCAAAGGACACCTTCCTTCCAGCATCAATATCTATTCACTCAAGTCGGATTTTGTAAAAACCTTCAAAGGCGGACTGAGGCTGGAAGCCGGCATCAAATCGAGC
>DAOQRQ010000025.1:0-15724 GCA_035355815.1 Ferruginibacter sp.
CCGATCATTGGATGAATGACAGGAAAATTCTTTCGTTTAGCTTCCCCGGTAACTCGTATGATCGGCTCATCCCAACTATGCAGGGCCAGGGAAAATTTCGCCCAATGAACCGGCATTAATTTTTCCGCCTTCAGATCCTGTGCAGCCTGTACCAGCTCTTCCGGCATCATATGAATATGTTTCCAGCTTTTATTATACTGTCCGCATTCTAAAATGACCAGGTTAAAGGGTCCGAACTGATCACCAATTTTCAGGAAATGATAATCATACCCCGAGTCTCCCCCTATAAAAATTTTCTGCGTGGGCGTTTGCAGAACAAAAGACAGCCATATCGCTTGTTGTCTTTTAAAACCCCTGCCTGAAAAATGCCTGGCAGGAACGGTGTTTACAACAAACCCTTCATCCAATACAACTTCTTCATTCCAGTCCTTCTCAATTATAATCTGCTGATCAAAGCCCCAGTGTTCCAGGTGAGCACCCGTACCCAGCCCGGTAATTATCTTTTTGATCTTTGGTTTCAGTTTCAGCACTGTTTCATGATCCAGGTGATCCCAATGATCGTGAGAAATAAACAGGTAGTCTATATCCGGGATATCATCGGTTGTATAAACATCAGTGCCCGGAAAACTTTTTGTGGTGAATTTTAATGGAGAAGCGCTGCCACTCAGAACAGGGTCAACCAATATCCTTTTACCATCTACCTGCATAAAGTAAGAGGAATGCCCAAACCAGATCAGCACATTCTTTTCCGGATCCAGTGTAAGCAGGTTGGTCTTTTGGGAAGGAAGTAAAACTGACGGAGCGCTTCTTTTGCTTTTATAAAAAAAGAAGTCCTTTAAAATGGAATAATAATTTGCCCCTTCGGTGAGATCGGGAGTGGGACTTTGATTTTGAAATTTACCCTCCCGGTAATTGGCAGAAGACATGATTTCCTCTAACCGTTTGCCGGCAGGGATTTTTCCAAATTTCGATTGCTGCATGAAAACATTTACAGCAATTATGAATACGATCACAACCGTAACAATGAACAATATCATGTTATTCTTTTTTTTTAAAGACGTACAGATCCTGGGTATGTTTTAAAAAAAACTCCCGCTGGGCGGGAGGATGAATTTATGTACCGTTTCTTTATTAATGATGGTGATGATGCTGCATGGCCGTCAGCTCTTCCGGCGTTACCATTTTTTCCCTGGCCTTTACCTGTCCTTCCAGCCAGTTGAAAAGTTTATCGGTGATCAGGCGACGGTAGCTGGCATCAACCTGCTTCTCGTCTTTCATCATACGGTCGATATAACTTTCTATCCAGCTCGTATCATCACCCAGGTTCATGGTGCCGAAATAGCGCATGATCTCTACCTTCATATACTCACGCAGTTCTTCATTGCTTACTTCCAGTTTTTGTTCATTCACCAGTTTATCACTGATCAGGGTCCATTTCAGCTGGTTGCTGAATCCCGGAAATTCACTCTCAGCCTGCTCTGCAGTCTTTTCCTTTTCTCCACTTGTTTGCAACCAGCGCTTTAAAAAGTCTGCCGGGAATTCCATTTTGGTTTCGTCAACCAGGTAATGATATATCTGGTCCTGCAACTGGTTTCTGCTTTGCGACTGCCAGTATGCCTCGATCTCTTCTTTAATAGCAGCTTTAAGTTCTTCGGTTGTTTTAATCTCTTTGGCAGGGTAGATCTCCTTAAAGAACTCTTCATTCAGTTCACGCTTTTCTACCAGTCCAACTTTAACGATCTCCAGGTTAAAATATTTTTTCCCTGCTTCTTTATCGTCTTTATCAAAACCCAGGTCCTGTAAAAACATCGCCAGTTTATCTTCTTCAAAAGCCTTGCTTAACTGTACGGTAATCACATCACCCACTTTCTTACCCGTGAATTTCTTCTGTACTGCAGAGGTAAAATATTTCAGGATCACAGAATTTTCTTTAGATACGCCGCCTTCCACAATAGTACCATCCTTATCGGCTTCTGTAAAAAGCAGGTTCAGCACATTCTCATCATTGGTAACGGTTTCGGGCTCGGTCATCTTTCCACCCTTTATCTGCATACGGCTTATTTCTTCATCCACCATCGCATCGGTAGCTTCTACTTTATGTAATGTGAGTTTTGCCTTAGAAAGATCGGCCAGGGTATAGTCCGGCTTCAGGCCTATTTCAAAACCAAATTCATAGTCTGCCGGGTTATTGATATCCATGTTTTGCAGGTCGCTGGCAAGGGGTAAAGGCTGACCAAAAATTTCCGGTCTTTCTTTATTCAACCAGGTATATAATTCCTTTTCTACTGATTTAAGTATCTCATCCGTAAAGATGGAGCTGCCATACATTTTTTTGATCATGCCGGCGGGTACCATTCCTTTACGGAAGCCAGGGATATTGGCTGTTTTGCTGTAATCTTTCAGTTTTTTCTCAAAGGAGGGCAGGTAATCTTCCTTGCTCACTTTAACGGTCAGTTTATCGTGTAATTGACCGATAGTTTCTCTTACTACTGTAGCCATAATATGTGTTTTATCTTTTTTTAATATTGAACAAGGAACAAGGAGTATCGAACTTCGAAGTTCCGGATTCCTTGTTCCTTGTTCAGTATTGGTTGTGCGGATGATAGGGGTCGAACCTACATGCCTTACGGCGCCAGATCCTAAGTCTGGTGCGTCTGCCAATTTCGCCACATCCGCTAAAGGGCTGCAAAAGTAAGGCATTTCAGCAAAACGGAAAACAGATTTGTTTTAGTAAATTCGTTTTATCCGATGGAAGAAATATCAGCCGCCATACCGAAATACAACCTCAGTGAGGCAGAGGAAAAAAAGGAGATCCTGCGGCAGTACCGTGGGCTTTTACGGGTTTTAAAATCCAAATTAAAGCCAGGCGATAAAGAACTGCTCCGTACTGCCTTTGAAATGGCTGCCGAAGCCCATAAGACCATGCGGCGCAAAAGCGGGGAGCCCTATATCCTTCATCCCATTGCCGTTGCCCGGATCTGCGTGGAAGAGATCGGGCTGGGTGTTCGCAGTACCATCTGTGCCCTGATGCACGACACGGTGGAAGACACCGACATTACATTAGAAGATGTGCAAAGGGAATTTGGATCTGAAGTGACGAAAATTGTGGACGGTCTTACCAAGATCAGCACGGTGATGGATACCAACAGTACCCAGCAGGCAGAAAACTTTAAAAAGATACTACTTACGCTCACCGACGATCCCCGTGTTATCCTGATAAAACTTGCAGACCGTTTACACAACATGCGAACGCTCGGAAGCATGAAACGGGAAAAGCAGTTAAAGATATCCAGCGAAACTGTTTATGTGTATGCACCACTCGCCCACCGCATGGGCTTGTATAACATTAAAACAGAAATGGAAGACCTGGCCATGAAATACATGGAGCCGGATACCTACCGCTACATTGCCCAAAAATTAACGGATACCAAAAGAGAAAGAAATAAATACATCAACGATTTCATCCGGCCCCTGAAAGAAAAATTAGACAAGGCAGGTTTTGAATTTGAGATATACGGCAGGCCCAAAAGCATTCACTCCATCTGGAACAAAATGAAGAAAAAGGGAGTGAGCTTTGAAGAAGTGTACGATCTCTTTGCCATCCGCATACTGGTAAATTCACCCATTGAAAAAGAAAAAGAAGACTGCTGGAAAGTATACAGCATCATCACCGATGCATATAACCCTTCGCCCGAACGTTTACGGGATTGGTTGAGTAATCCCAAAAGCAATGGTTATGAAGCCCTGCATACCACCGTGATGGGCCCGCATGGGAAATGGGTGGAAGTACAGATACGTACCAAACGCATGAACGAGATCGCTGAAAAAGGCCTGGCGGCTCACTGGAAATATAAAGAAGGTAAAGACGATGAAAGCCGCTTCGACAAGTGGTTTCAGCAGATACGGGAGGCACTCGGCAACCAGGATGGAAACTCGATAGATTTCCTGCAGGATTTTAAAACCTCTTTTCTTGCCGAAGAAATTTATGTGTATACACCTAAAGGCGAAGTGAAGATGTTGCCGGTTGGCGCTTCTGCATTGGACTTTGCATTTGGCGTACATACCGCAGTGGGCAGTAAATGTATCGGCGCCAAAGTAAACCACAAACTGGTTCCCATCAGTCATAAGTTACGCAGCGGCGACCAGGTGGAGATCATTACCAGCGCCAAGCAAAAACCAAACATTGAGTGGCTGAACTTTGTAGTTACGAGCAAGGCAAAGGCAAAGATCAAGGATACATTAAAAGAAGAAAAAAGAGCCACGGCAGAAGAAGGAAAATATACATTACAGAGAAAACTGGAGGGCATGGGTGCTTCCATGAACCAGGCTAACCTGGAAGAACTTTCAAACTTTTACAAAACCGGCTCATCGCTCGACCTGCTTTACGATATCGCCATTAAAAAAATTGATCTTAAAGAATTAAAGGAGTTCACCTTGCTGGGAGATAAATTGGTTGCCCCCAAGCCGGTTAAGCCGCTTATTGAAGAGAAGGCAGATAAATTCATTCCCTCAAAAACCTACGATAAAAAAGACGCAGAACTCATCATCTTTGGCGAAAGCAGTGATAAGATACAATACACCCTGGCCAATTGCTGCAAACCCATTCCGGGTGATGACGTATTTGGTTTTGTAACGGCCGGTGAAGGGCTGAAGATACACCGCACCAACTGCCCCAATGCTGCCAGGTTACTGGCCAATTATGGGCACCGGGTTGTAAAAACCAAATGGGCCAAGAACAAAGAGATCTCTTTCCTCACCGGCTTACGCATCATCGGGCTGGACGACGTTGGTGTAATTCATAAGATCACCAACCTCATCAGTGGCGAAATGAAATTCAATATCTCCGCCATGACCATTGAAGCCAAGGAAGGTATTTTTGAAGGCAATGTGAAAATATTTGTTCACGACCGGGAGGAATTGGATGAACTGGTGGAGAGATTAACTTCATTGCCGGGCATTGAACGGGTGGACAGGTATGATACGGAGTAATAGGGAGGAGTTTAAGGTTTGAAATTTGTGGTTTTAGGAGTTACCAGCATCTCACATTTTTACTTACAGATAAAATAAAAATCATGCAGGAATTAATAAACAAGCTGATGGCCAATGCAGGCATCTCAGAAGAGCAGGCAACCAAAGCGCTGGAAACGATCAAGGATTTTGTAAAGGAAAAATTTCCGATGCTGGGAGGGGCGGTAGATAATATGTTTGGCGCTTCGGGTAAAGACGAGGAGGATGGATTGTAATTAGCCTCTGATCAAGATATTTATCTTTCCCAATAATCCATCATAGCATCCAGTTCAGTATCAGACAAACGAAAGGATGTCATTTGTACTTTACCCCATTTTGCAAAAAGCCTTTTCGCATAGGCATTTTTATTTACAGACTCAGCAGGGTTTCTGATAAAAGCATACATCTCTTTTTTATCACCACCCCATCTTTGCAATGACCCTTTTAAGAGGGGACCTGTAAAATCTTTATCTGCCTTGTGGCAGGAAGCACAGTTGCTTTTGAAAAGTCCAGCTCCGTCAATCTGTTTGACTGGTTGCTTTTGGTTTTGATCAATAATGAGAAACGTGCCAATTACTACAATAGCTATTAGAAGGAAGAAGATATATCTCCGGAGTTTATATTTATCCATAGAGAATATTCTGACAGACTTGCGAAGTTAGTATTCCGTTAATTATTGCAATGCTCCAGCACTGCATCAATCTGTTCATCGGTCAACGTGGTCGGCGTCATCACTGCATTATACTTTTTGAAAAGCCCGGCAGCATAAGCATCTTTCTGTATCACGCCAAACGGGTTACGCATAAATTCATACATCAGGGCCTTATCCTTCCAGCGGGAAGCGGCTCCTTTAAGGGCAGGACCGGTGAAATCAACATCACATTTATGGCAGGATGCACAATTAGTGGCAAACAGCCCGGCGCCATCAATATTCGGGTTGGTTTTTTTACCCGAACCATCGCTGCTGTTGCAACTGATAATAGCAACAATGAGCACAAGGCCCGTCAGTAGTTTCATCTTTGTCATAGTACCCGGAAAAACGATTGATATAGATTAAAATTGTGTTTTGTGTGATTTATCTCAGCACTTCACGGCTGATCACCAGTTTCTGTATCTCACTTGTTCCCTCTCCAATGGTACACAGTTTACTGTCGCGGTAAAATTTTTCAACCGGAAAATCTTTTGTGTACCCATAACCGCCAAATATCTGTACGGCCTCGGTACTTGCCCTCACCGCTACTTCACTGGAGTAATATTTTGCCATGGCCGCTTCCTTGGTCATGGGCAGGCCCCTCATCTTCAGATCACAAGCCTGTTTAATTAAAAGATCTGCTGCCTCTATTTCTGTTGCCATATCGGCCAGTTTAAAACTGATGCCCTGGAAATTGGCAATGGGCTGATCAAACTGCTGTCGTTCTTTTGAATATTGTATGGAGGCCTCATAAGCGCCCCTTGCAATACCCAGCCCCAATGCCGCAATAGAGATCCTTCCGCCATCCAGTACTTTCATGCTTTGTTTAAACCCATGCCCGATCTCTCCTATCCGGTTTGCATCGGGTATGCGGCAGTTATCAAAGATCATTTCGGCTGTTTCGCTGGCCCGCATACCGAGTTTGTTTTCTTTCTTTCCGCCACTGAAACCCGGGGTGCCTCTTTCCACAATAAATGCCGTTGCATTGTCTTTTGTTCTGGGTTCACCTGTTCTGCAGATCACCACCGCCACATCACCGCTTTTACCATGGGTTATCCAGTTCTTGGTTCCGTTCAGTACCCAGTCATTACCGTCTTTTACAGCCGTTGTCTTCATATTACCGGCATCGCTTCCGGTATTGGCTTCTGTTAAACCCCAGGCGCCAATATGCTCGGCCGTAGCGAGTTTTGGCAGGTATTTTTTCTTTTGTTCTTCGCTTCCAAAACTCAGGATATGCCCGGTGCAAAGGGAATTATGGGCTGCCAGGGATAAGCCCACCGAGCCACAAACTTTTGATATTTCCTGTATGATGGCATTGTATTCAAAATAACCCAGGCCGCTGCCGCCATACTTTTCAGGAACGAGTACACCCATCAATCCAAGTTTGCCCATTTCCTTAAATACCTGAACGGGAAAATCCTGGCTTTCGTCCCAGTCCATTAAATACGGTTTGATGTGCTGGTTGGCAAAATCACGGGCAGTCTGTGCCACCTGCCCGGTTAGTTCAGTAGTCTCGAAATTCATATAGTCGCAATCATTGAGGCCGCAAAATACTGAATTTTAAAATATGGGTAGAAAGACTATCGGATGGTAACATAATGTTCAATTTTACTGTACAGTTCCCCGGTAATGATCAATATGTTCTTCAGGTCGCTTACCGAAGCAAAATTGCCATGCTGGTTTCGGTATTGAACAACGGCATTGGCGATACTATAGCGGATATAAGGATGTGTTTTCAGTTCCTCCATTGTTGCCGTATTAATATTCAACTGCTTTACGGCAGTATTGCTGATGACCAGCCTGTCTTTAATTTTCTGAAACGTAGAGTCTGGCAATGCATAGGTTTCGGCCACCTGGTCTATCGAATAAAAACCACCCAGTTTATCCCGGAAGGCGATGATGCGGTTTGCGAGTTTACTGCCAATGCCGGGCAAGGCAATGAGGGCTGATGTATCGGCTGTATTTATATCTACCAGGGTTTTAGTATGAACCGGTTTATCTGCTGTTTTAGCAATAGCTGTATTTGCCGGTGAAGTATATTTTTCCTCCTTCTTTTTTTCAATGCGTACATAAGGCAGTAACCGTTTCACTTCATCTTCATGCAGGCCCCATATCTTACCGACTTCTTCTGCTTTATTAAACCTTCCCCCTTTTGAAATATAATTCTGAATGGTGTTGGCTGTTTTTTCCCTAATACCGAGTTTTTTCCAACCTTCCACCGGCAACGTATTGGGATCAAAGTAGAACAGTTCTCCTTTCGGTTCCTTGCTGTAATATTTATGGTCCGATGGCTGATAATAAGGTTGGTAATTATTATCGTCGGTATTGCCGTAGCGCCCTGTACTGCTATCCGGCTGTTTTATTTTCAGTGCTGCGATCTCTTTTTCAAACTGACTGTGATCGTATTTTTTCTTCGGAATAAAATAAGGAAACAAAAAGGGAAGAAAAATAAGCAGCAGGATCAGCAGCAATACCGTAATGATGCCCGTACGCTCTTTGCGGGTGAAGGAAAAATATTCTGCCAGATATTTTCGGGGACCAGGCATGGATCCAAATTAGAACTATACCCCAGCAGGAGCAGGAGAAAAAAATCAGTTGGTGATGAGGAATTCACCGGCGCCTTGTTAAATAAGCTTATTCTATTTGTGTATAACCGGCAGCTCTTTGCAAATGCCTTGCACCTGATAAAATTTACAACATGAAAACTGTTTTAGAAATACTTCTTTGCATTTCCTGCATCTATGCCATCTTCATCCAGTTACTGCGGATCGTATGGCTTTATTTTCCTTCCTTCAAACAACGATCCTCCGTGTACAAGATCAAAGTACCCGGGAAGACGGAGATGCTATTGTATTTTATTCTTGCCATTGTAGCCATGGCTTATTTCATTTTTATTACCTCCGAAAAATATGTCCAGCACCTGTTCCTGCCCAGAGATTATTAAAAACCCGTTCAAGGAAACGGCGATCTCGTAGAATAAATATGAAAAAAGTATCTTTATTAATTATCGGTTTGATCACTTCATTGAGTATGTTTGGTTCATCGTTTCCGGTATCGCCAAAAAAGATCAAAACCTACAACAGTGTGGAAGAGATATTGAGAATTATTGATCCCAATGTTTTACCACATGGCCCGGTAGCTGATGAATTTGGCGGGAGCACTGCCTACATTGAAGTATTAAATCAAAAAGCTACAGAGATCAGGAATTATATTGCAGCAAAGTATTATGAGGATTTAAGTTCTTTATCAAATTTAGAGGTCGTTATGTTAGGTGTAGTGATGGTGCCATTTGAATCAAGAGATATGATGCCTGGATATATGTCGTACGAGCAAATGTTTCGCTGTATGATGAATGCAATTGGTGCGGTATCAGGCATTGGCTTAATGGTAAATAACTTTGTTACGCTGTGGAATTCCGGAGCTTCTGCAGCCACTCTGTTAAGTACTGTAAAAAGTATCTTTAAAATCAGTGCAGGATGGTTTGCAGTTGGTTGGGCAGTTTATGAATTCGGAGATTGCGTAGGGTGGTGGTAAAATTTGTCTATGTGAATATTATTTAAAACTCATCCTTATGAATATTATTCGGGTACTTGTCAGTGTTGCGTGCCTTTATGGTATTATTATTCAGCTGCTTAGAATTATCTGGTTGTATTATCCTTCTTTTTTGAAGAATACCCGCCTGTACAAAAGCAAGCAACCAAGTAAAGTAGAAATGTTGCTTTCCTTTTTAGCACTAATCTTGTGCATGGCCTGGTATATTTTTGGAACTATAGAAAGGATATTTTGATGCTTAATACAATCCGTTAAGAGAAATTATCAACCAGAACCTCCTGTTCATCCCAGGCCAGTTCAATGCCTTTTGGCAACCCGGCATTCACTTCTTCATGCTTACCCAACTGGTGACTGATATGGGTGAAATAGGCTTTGGGTACCCCCAATCCCTGAACCAGGGAAACGGCTTCATCTAAAGTATAGTGAGAAATGTGTTTTTCCTTACGCAGGGCATTCAGCACCATCACTTCGCTGCCCTTTATTTTTTCCTTTTCTTCTTCATCAATGCGGTTGGCATCGGTTATATAGGTAAATCTTCCAAAACGAAAACCCAGTACGGGCATTTTTAGATGCCATACCAGTACCGGTATCACCGGTATATCGCCGATCATAAAAGGCATTTCATCAATCGTATTCAGATTCAGATTGGGGAGGCCGGGGTATTTCTTATCGGAAAATGCATAGGCAAACTCCCGTTTTATTCCTTCTTCGGTCAACGAGTTGGCATATATCTCCATGGGTTTTTGCTGAAAGAAGTTGAAGGCCCGTACGTCATCCAGCCCGGCAATATGGTCCTTATGCGGATGAGTGAACAGCACCGCATCCAGTTTTTTCACATTCGCCCGCAGCATCTGGTAACGAAAATCCGGGGTGGTATCTATTACAATGGAAGTGGCTTCACTCTCCACCATGATACTTGACCGCAGACGCTTGTCTTTTTTATCCGGGGAAGTGCATACTTCGCAACTGCAGCCGATCATGGGCACGCCACTGCTGGTTCCGGTACCAAGAAATGTTATTTTTAAAGGGGGACATTGCACCTGGCAAAAATAGGAATTTGGAATCAGGAATCGGAGTTGGGGGTTACAGCTCGCAATATCTTAACCGTAAATAAAAAACAGGGGCCGGCAGGGTTGACCGGTTACTTTGAACTGCCAACAGTCATCACCTCTTCATACATATGCTGGCTCTCTTGTGTAAGTGCATCAAAATTTATATCCAGTTGGGGCATCAGGTCAATAAGCGTATTGATCCGGCCTTCTGTTTGAAAGAATTTATTGATCACGATCACTTTCTTATCCTGCAGTATGCAATAACCGCTTTGAAAAGTTCCTCTTTCATAACGGATCACATAGCCGCATTCCTCCGCCACCCGTTCAATCTTATCTAATGTGTGTTGTGTGTATTTCATGCCCTAAATCCCTGAAGGGACTTTTGAAGATTATTATTTGAATGCAACCTCCTACAAATCAAGAGTAATAAAAAAAATCTTTTTCAACAATCGTTGATAAATAAATTTACTGTTTGATACAATACAAACTTTTATAACTTAAACACGCTTTATAAGCCCCTTCAGGGGTTTGGGGCAGTGTTTCATTTATTCGTCATACGTATCACCGGCACGATCATCTCTTCCAGGCTTACCCCGCCATGCTGAAAGGTATTGCGGTAATAATTGGCAAAATGATTATAGTTATTGGGATAACACAGGTACAGGTCGCCTTTTGCAAAGATAAAAGAGGAGTTTACGTTGGGCACCGGTAAACCGGCCTCTCTGGGATCCCGGAATGCCAGCACATCCCTGGCTTCATAATTCAGGTTGCGCCCATGTTTATAGCGCAGGTTAGCCGTGGTTTGTTTATCACCGATCACTTTTACCGGCGTGTTCACCCTAACGCTCCCGTGATCGGTAGCCATGATCATCGTTAATTTTTTATCGGCAATTTTTTTAAGCGCCTGGTGCAGGGGCGAATGCGTGAACCAGCTTTCGGTAATACTGCGGTAACTGGTTTCATCACCGGCCAGTTCTTTCAGCACTTCCATTTCGGTACGGGCATGACTGAGCATGTCTACAAAATTGTATACAATGATGTTGATGTCGTTTGCCATCATGTTATGGATATTATCCACCAGTTTCTGCCCGTCGTTGTTATTGGTGATCTTGGTATAAGAATATTTCAGGTCGCTTTTACCCATGGCTTTCAATTGCGCCTTAAAGAATTCTTCTTCAAATAAATTCTTTCCACCCTCGTCATCATCGTTCTTCCACTGTACCGGGAACTTCTTTTCAATATCCACGGGCATCATGCCGGCAAAGATGGCGTTACGGGCATATTGGGTGGCGGTGGGAAGTATGGCATAGAATGTTTCTTCTTCCTGAACACGGAAGCTTTCGGCAAAAATGGGCTGAATGGTTTTCCACTGGTCAAAGCGCAGGTTATCTATCAGCACAAAGAACAGGGGCGTTCCTTTCTCCAGGTGAGGAAAAACCTTAAACTTCATCAGGTTGTGGCTCATGATGGGACCCTCACTGCTTTTGGGATTCACCCAGGATGCATAATTCTTTGAAATGAACTTAAAGAACTCGGTATTGGCCTCTGCCTTCTGTGTTTGAAAAACTTCCTGCATCTCCGGGCTGTCGCTCTTCTTCATCTCCAGCTCCCAGTAAACAAGTTTGCGGTATAATTCCATCCACTCATTATAATCGGGGTTACTGTTCAGGGCCATGAATAAACTCCGGAACTCCTGTTGATAAGCAGAGGTTGTTTTCTCTGCCACCAGCCGTTTATTATCAATGATCTTTTTTAAACTGAGTAAAACCTGGTTGGGATTAACAGGTTTAATAAGGTAATCGCTGATCTGGGAGCCAATGGCCTCATCCATCAGGTTCTCTGCTTCGTTCTTGGTAATGAGCACAACCGGCAGCGTGCTTTTCATTTCCTTTATCTGCTGCAGCGTTTGCAAGCCGGTGATGCCCGGCATGCTTTCATCCAGCAATACCACATCCACGATATTATCTTTCACATATTCCACCGCATCAAATCCGTTTGTTTTGGTGTGTACTTCATACCCCTTGCTTTCCAGGAACATGATCTGTGAAGTAAGACTGTCTATTTCATCATCCACCCAGAGTATTTTTGCTACGTTCATTATACGGTTTGTTGTTTGAGGTTTGGCGGTCTGACCTATAATATGACCTGAAATAAATTGGTCAGACGAGGACGTGGGACCAATCGTACAAATTTAATTTTTTATACCGATGCTGATAAGCTTTATTTAGCTTTGTACATCTTTTAACAAATGCTGGTCGTGTCAAAGGCATAACCACAAACAACAAACGTCAAACAGTCAACTCATTAATGCCTTTCAGAAAAATAATCAACGACCCGGTGTATGGTTTTATTACCATCGATGATGAATTAATAAACCAGGTGATCGCCCACCCCTATTTTCAGCGCCTGCGACGCATCAACCAGATGGCCATGGCCTGCCTTGTTTACCCGGGCGCCGTACACAGCCGCCTGCACCATGCATTGGGCGCCTACCACTTAATGTACAACGCACTGAATGAACTGAAGAATAAAGGCATTGAAATAACCCCGGCCGAAGAGCAGGCAGCAAAGATCGCCATCCTGCTCCACGATACCGGGCACGGGCCCTTCAGCCATGCACTGGAGCATGTGCTGATAGAAGGTATGCAGCATGAAGAGATCTCGCTAAAGATCATGGAAGAACTGAACAAACAGTTCAACGGGCAATTACAGCTTGCACTGGAAATTTTTACCGGCCGGTACCCGAAAAAATTCCTGTACCAACTCATCAGCGGACAACTGGATGTGGACCGCATGGATTATTTAACCCGGGATAGTTTTTTTACCGGTGTGAACGAAGGCGTGATCGGTTACGACCGCATATTAAAGATGCTCACTGTTCATAAAGGCGAACTGATGGTGGAAGAAAAGGGGATTTATTCCATCGAAAAATTTTTAGTAGCACGCCGCCTGATGTACTGGCAGGTATACCTTCATAAAACCGTGCTTTGTGCCGAACAGATGCTGAAGCAGATCATCCGCAGGGCAAAATACCTGAAAGCAACCACCCAGCCTCCCCTGAATAATTTTATAAATAAGCCCATTCAATCGGTAACGCTGGAAGAATTCTGCGACCTGGATGATTACGATCTGCTGGCAGCCATAAAAGGATGGTGTGGACACGGGGATAAGATCCTCTCTACCCTTTGCCGGGGTATCATCAACCGTCAATTACTTAAAGTACAATACAGCGCCGAGCCCTTTACCAGCAACCTTTCGGGGGAAAAGATAAAGGAAGCTGCCACCCGGCTGGGACTTACTGCAGAAGAAGCCGGCTGGCTGGTATTCACCGGGCAGGTAACCAGCAACACCTACGATCCCGGCAAGGAACATATTTATATCCTGTTCAAGAACGGCGATGTGAAAGATATTTCCGAGGTGGATAATGCCCTCATCAATCAAAACCTCGTGGGCACCGTTAAAAAATATTACATTTGTTATCCAAGAGTATAGCGTAAGATCATGGTTCATTGTTCATAGAAACCCCCTTGATGAACCTGGCCATGAACTATGAACCATTAACCATGAACTATTAACTATTATGCAATTCACTGCCGCACAAATAGCCACGATGATCAATGGCCGGGTAGAAGGTAACCCGGAAACAGCAGTTGGCTCATTTGGCAAGATAGAAGAAGCATTGCCAGGGCAACTTTCGTTCCTGGCCAATCCCAAGTACGAAGAGTTTTTATACAGTACCGGCGCCAGCATCATTATTCTTAACGAAACACAGGAATTAAAACAACCGATAGGCGCTACACTTATTAAAGTGCCAGACGCTTATTCGGCATTTGCCATATTATTAGATAAATACCAGCAGATACAACGGCAGCAATTAACCGGTATTCAGCAACCGGTATATATCGCCGCTTCGGCCAAAACCGGCGAAAATGTTTTCATTGGCGCTTTTGCCTACCTGGGAGAAATGGTGATCGTTGGTAATGGCGTAAAAATTTATCCCAATGTTTTTTTAGGAGATAACGTTGAGGTTGGTGAAAACAGCACCATCCATCCCGGTGTAAAGATCTACCACGATTGTGTGATAGGAAAGAACGTGACCATTCATGCAGGTACAGTAATAGGCAGCGATGGTTTTGGTTTTGCGCCGCAGGCCGATGGTACGTTAAAGAAAGTTCCGCAAATCGGCAATGTGATCATACAGGACGGGGTGGAAATCGGCGCCAATACCACCATCGACCGGGCTACCATCGGAAGCACTTTAATAAAAGCCGGGGCCAAATTAGACAACCTGTTGCAGATAGCGCATAATGTGGAAGTAGGTAATAACTCTGTTATTGCTGCACAAAGCGGCATCAGCGGCAGTACCAAGATCGGCAATAACGTTATGATCGGCGGCCAGGTAGGCATTGTAGGTCACATTAAAATTGCCGACGGCACCAGGATCAATGCACAAAGCGGCGTAAGCAAATCTATAAAAACACCCAACTCTGCCGTTACCGGCTCTCCCGCCTTTGACTATACATCTGCCCTGCGCAGCCAGGCCGCCAGCCGCAATTTACCCGAACTGGAAAAACGGGTGATAGAACTGGAAAAGATGCTCAAAGAAATGATGGCAAATAAAGAATGATTTTTACCCTCCGTTTTATTGGTAACAAATTGGCCGGCCACCTGATATTATATCAACAGCTTAACAATTTTAATAGGGCCATTGGCTGAAAAATAAAATATCTTTGACGCAGTCAATGCCTTACCCAACGCTTAAAATTATTTGTTTGATCACTCACCGGTTCATTATATCACTGGCACTTATTGTTTTTTTATCTGTCCCGGCTTTCAGCCAGTCATTCTCTCTTTCCGGCAAGATCATCGCCGGACATACCAAGGAGCCCGTAAGTTATGCATCGGTTTACTTTACCCGGTCTGGCGTTGGTAAAACATCCGACAGCGCCGGCAATTTTTCTTTCTACTTCAACAATTTCAGCAAAGACACCCTGGTGGTTAGTTCCATCGGCTACAGCCTTTATAAGATTCCCATCACATCTCTCAACAACAATAAACCGCTTTCGATACAGTTAGAAAGAGGCGGATTGAATGAAGGCGTTGTGGTAAAACTGAAATTCAACAAAGGCCTGTTCCTGTGGAAGAAGATCATGAGCAAAAAGAAGCAGTATAACCGGTACGACCTGGATAACTTCAGCTACGAAGCCTACAACAAACTGGAAATTGACCTCAAGAACTTTAATGCCGATAAAGCCCGGAAGAGTTTTTTACTGAAGAACTTTTCGTTCATCTTCGATAATATGGACAGCACATCGGAAGCCGTGCCTTTTTTACCGATATACCTCACCGAGGTTCTGAGTGATTATGCTTACCAGGGCAAACCAAAAAAATTCAACGAAACCATCAAGGCCAGCAAGATCGT
>DAOQRQ010000026.1:0-15713 GCA_035355815.1 Ferruginibacter sp.
CGACCTCCTGGTCCCAAACCAGGCGCGATAACCGGGCTACGCTACATCCCGAACTATTGGTTATCGATCTTTAAGAACTTTTTTTTGCGGAGAGGGTGGGATTCGATCCGCCAACCGGCGGAACAGTTTAACCCGTCTCTTTAAAATCTGCGGAGAGGGTGGGATTCGAACCCACGGTACAGTTTAACCCGTACGACGATTTAGCAAACCGTTCCTTTCGGCCTCTCAGGCACCTCTCCTGTTGTAACCTGCCCTTATTTTACTAAGGGGTGGCAAAAATACAATTCAATAAGGTACCACCCAAAACTAAATGTAAAACAACTGCAATTATTTCAGAAAATACCTGGACATAAAAAATCCGGATTCGAAACTGAAGCCGGATCACTATTAGTGCCTGGTATTAGGTATTGTTTACATAGCAGCCAGGTGAACCTTTTGCTGCAATTCCATCACGCTTTCCTTGAAAAGGCTGTCGGTATCCATCAGGTCCTTTACCGTCTGGCAACTGTGTATTACCGTGGTATGGTCCCTGCCGCCGAAATGCTCGCCGATGGTCTTTAGTGAATTCTTGGTAAATGCCTTGGCCAGGAACATAGTGATCTGGCGGGCCTGCACAATTTCACGCTTACGTGTTTTTTGCAGCAGCTTGTCATAAGGCACATCAAAGTATTCGCATACCATTTTCTGAATGGTATCGATGGTGATCTCCTTGCTGGAAGATTTTACAAAGTTGCGAAGTACTTTCTTAGCCAATTCAAGGTCAATTTCCCTCTTGTTTAGCGAAGATTGTGCCAATAATGATATCAAAGCGCCTTCTAATTCACGTACATTACTGTTGATATTATAGGCAATATATTTCACTACTTCACGGGGCATATCCAGCCCGTCGTTCTTCATCTTTTTTTCCAGTATTTCTATCTTGGTCTCATAATCCGGCACCTGCAGGTCGGCGCTTAAACCCCAGCGGAAACGGCTCAACAATCTTTCCTGAACCCCCTCCAGGTCCTTCGGTGGTTTATCGCTGGTCAATATCAGCTGTTTACCACTCTGGTGCAGGTGATTGAATATGGAAAAGAATGCATCCTGCGATTTTTCGGCCCGGTTAAAGAACTGCACATCATCAATGATCAGCACATCTATTAACTGGTAGAAATGAATGAAATCGTTGATGGCGCCGTTACGCCCATGGTCTATAAACTGGTTGATGAACTTCTCTGAACTTACATATAATACGATCTTATTGGCATGGAGCCTTTTTACCTCGTTACCTATCGCCTGGGCCAGGTGGGTTTTACCCAAGCCAACCCCTCCATATATAACCAGGGGGTTAAAAGAAGTGGTACCCGGCTTTTCGGCCACGGTTTTACCTGCCCGGCGGGCCACACGGTTGCAATCGCCCTCAATAAATGCTTCGAATGTATAGGCCGGGTTCAGCTGCGGATCGATCTGCATCTTTTTCAACCCCGGGATCACGAATGGATTTTTAACCGGGTTATTTATCACCAACGGAAAATCCATTTCGTTATTTGCAAAAGATTTATATCCCTGGCCAGGAATATCTACTGTTTGTTGTTTGTTCTTGCTGTTGCCGCTGTCTACCATAATGCGGTATTCAAGCCTTGCTTCTTTTCCTAATTCTCTCTTTAATGTTTTTGCAAGAAGTGAAACATAATGCTCTTCGAGGTACTCATAAAAAAACTGACTGGGAACCTGTATCGTTAAAACTTTTTCTTTTAATGCAACCGGTTTAATTGGTTCAAACCATGTTTTGAAATGCTGCCATTCAACAATGTCTTTGATTATTTCCAAACAATTAGCCCATACTTTTTCAAAAACTTTGTCCATTAGTCCTTAAGCAATTTATATATCGAGTTAAGAATATTTTCTTCCGTGGTTTTGCCGGGTAAATTTCTTTCCGGTTTTCAACGAAAAAAAATCTTTGGCAGGACAGCGAATATCGAATAAAATGTTGAAAAAAAAATTTTTTATTCCATTGTTTTTTTTCCTACCACCACAGTATGCGATTTCGCCAGATTTTTTCTTTTGTAGCCTGCAAATTCAAAGTCAAGCCTGCCCAGCATTATGCCTGCCCAACCCACCTGATTTACAAGCACATCACTACCCGTTTTGTTCTTATACACTTCGGGTGCATCCATAAAAGTATGGGTATGGCCGCCAATAATCAGGTCAATATTCTCTGTTTCACGGGCCAGTACTTCATCACTCACTTTATTGCCCTTGTACTTATATCCCAAATGACTCAGGCAAATGATCATGTCGCAACCGTCTTCATTCTTTAACATGGCAGCGGTTTCATTTGCTTTTTGTATTGGATCCAGGTATTTTGTCTTTCCAATTAAACTGTCCGGGATCAATCCTGTCATTTCAATACCTACCCCGGTAACACCGATCTTTATCCCGCCTTTTTTAAAAATTTTGTACGGCTGGTATTTATGCTCCATAGGGGTGCCTGTAAAATCATAATTACAAATAACCAATGGAAAATTTCCGTGCCTTAATTGCGTGGCAAAATTTTCAAGCCCTGCATCAAAATCATGGTTACCCATCGTAGCTGCATCATATCCCATTGCCGCCATCGCTTTCATTTCGGGTTCGCCTTTATAAATATTAAAGAAAGGAGTACCCTGGAAGATATCGCCTGCATCAAGCAGCAATACATTGGCTTCTTCGTTTCTTATTTTCTTTATAAGTTCAGCACGGGCTGCTACGCCTCCCAATCCCTGGTTTCTTCCCCCATCCATTGGAAAAGGCTCCAAACGGCTGTGCACATCATTGGTATGAAGGATGGTGAGCTTTTTAACCCCTTCTTCTCCCCCTATGCCGGCCAGGGCCGACCGGGAAGCCAGTAAAGCTGCGGTGGCAAGCGCTGTTTGCCCTATAAATTTTCTCCTATTCTGCATTACTTACCCTGTTTTCTGTTTTTGCTGATATTTTTTTGCCTTGTTTCTTCAACTCTGCCAGGTAATCAAACACGGCATCGCGGAAGATATAGCCATTACTGACCTGCGGAATGGGCTTTAACATGGCACAATCATCGCCCCCATTGGCCACATAATCGTTATTGGCGATGGTATAGGTGGCCGACTCATTTAAAGGAGCGCCTCCGATCTTTATATTAATGGCTTTTTTATCCTTTATCTGCATGCTGATACCCGAGCATGGCCAACCACCTTTTGCCGCCACATGATCCAGGAATTCCTGCAACACTTTACCATTTACTTTTTGAATTACCAATAAATTGTCGAACGGCGACAACTCAAACACCTTGCTGCGAGTTATATTTCCGGAAGGCAGGGAAGGCAAACGGATGCCTCCATAATTTATAAATGCCGCATCTACATGAGTGGCATAGCTTTGTTCCGCCATCGCCAGCATGGCATCGGCTAAAAAATTACCTAAAGAACCTTCGGGCTGCTTTTTTTCCAGGTCGGTTTCAGAAACAGCCACCACGTCGTTCATGCTTTTGGATAAACTGTCGGAATAGGGTTTCAGCAGAACCAGCATGGCGCTGTCCTGTTTTGCCCCGGTGGTAATCCGGTAATCGTTATACTGAACTTTTTGTGCCTGGTACGATAAAGTGCAGGAAAATAGAAGGCTGGTTATTAGGATCCCAGCTGAAAAAAACTTGCTGATTTTGCTCATGTCCCGAATGAAGAATTAAACAAAAGGAAGGTAGGTATTTTTATCTGTAACAAAGAAAAGAATGAATAAAAAATTTATATGGAAAATAGGTTTACTTTTGGATATTAAAATATTGTTATGAGTTATGAATTAACGGGGAAACTGGTGGCTAAGTATGATACAGTTCAGCGCACCGAAACCTTTAAAACGAGGGAATTTGTAGTGGAGAAAAGCGAAGACATCAACGGCCGTACCATTACTAATTATGTGAAATTCCAGAGCGTACAGGATAAAACAACCATCATCGACCGGGTAAATGTGGGTGAAGAAGTAAAAGTGTATTTCAATATCAAAGGCAGTAAATGGGAAAAAGATGGCAAGATCAATTACATCACCAACCTGGACGCCTGGCGTATTGAACAGATATTACAACCCGGTGCCGGTAAAACAGATAATGAATACCTGGAGCCTCTGGATACTTTTTCGGAGACAACACCGGATGCAGTGGATGATCTGCCGTTCTAAAACCTCACCCCAACCCTCTCCTTAAGGAGAGGGAGATGCGAAGATATTTGCGAATAAAAATTCCGGAATAAATATCCGGCTTAGTATATGCAACAAAAAATTTCTCTCAAACTTCTGCCATCAGAAGCGGCTGATGATACGGCCATAAAAAGATCCATTGCCGGCCATACAGGTAAACAAGCTTCTTCCATTTCGGGCTATCATATCCTTAAGCAGTCTATCGATGCAAGAGCAAAGACCATTTGGGTAAACCTTACTGTAAATGCATTTATGGATGAGCCGTTCATCCGGCGAAGTATCCTTCCTTTTCAATTCAAAGATGTTTTCAAAGCCAAAAGAAAGGTTGTTATCATCGGTGCCGGGCCCGCCGGTTTGTTTGCTGCCCTGCAACTGCTGGAGCAGGGTATAAAACCGGTGATCCTGGAAAGAGGCAAAGATGTAAAGGCAAGGCGAAGAGACCTGGCCAGGCTGAACAGGGAAGGCATTATCGACCCCGATAGTAATTATTGCTTTGGCGAAGGCGGTGCCGGCACCTACAGCGATGGTAAATTATATACCCGCAGTAATAAACGGGGAGATATTGACCGGATCCTTAACTTATTTGTACGCTTTGGTGCACCGGAAGATATATTATATAAAGCGCACCCGCACATAGGTACCAATAAACTGCCCCATATCATCACTGCCATGAGGGAACAACTGGCCGGATGCGGGGCAGAAGTATTGTTCGAAAAAAAAGTGGTGGACTTTGTTATTGAACATGATAAGATACGTTCGGTTAAAACAGCCGATGGAAATTTGTTTGAAGCCGATGCCTTTATTTTAGCCACCGGCCATAGTGCAAGAGACATTTTTGAACTGTTGCACCGCAAACAAATAGTAATAGAAGCCAAACCCTTTGCCCTGGGTGTACGCATTGAGCATCCGCAGCAACTGGTAGACAGTATTCAATACCATTGCCCGGTAAGAGATGAACATTTACCGCCGGCGTCTTACAGCCTGGTACAGCAGTTGAACGAACGGGGGGTGTTTTCTTTCTGCATGTGCCCGGGCGGCATCATAGCGCCGGCATCCACCGCACCCGGTGAACTGGTGGTGAACGGGTGGAGCCCTTCCAAACGAAACAATCCTTTTGCAAACAGCGGAATGGTGGTACAGGTGGAGTTGAGTGATGTAATTAAAAATGAAGAATTAAAAATTAAGAATGATGCCCTTGCGATGATGCACTTTCAGCAATTGGTAGAACAGGATTGCTTTAATGCCGGTGGCGGAAACCTGGTGGCACCGGCACAAAGAATGGTTGACTTCAGCAACGGAAAAATATCTTCTTCCTTGCCCGGATGTTCGTATCACCCGGGATTAAA
Source organism: Ferruginibacter sp. (assembly GCA_035355815.1). Taxonomy (GTDB): domain Bacteria; phylum Bacteroidota; class Bacteroidia; order Chitinophagales; family Chitinophagaceae; genus Ferruginibacter. The sequence continues at coordinate 5,532 of DAOQRQ010000026.1, forward strand.
TACAGTCAATCTTAAAGAAGTATTGCCGGGCTTCATTTACCAGTCGCTTGCCAAAGGGTTTGCAGAGTTTGGTAAAAAGATGAAAGGCTATTTCACCAACGATGCCGTAGTAGTGGCTACCGAAAGCCGCACTTCTTCACCGGTTCGCATACCCCGTGATACCGAAACACTGACGCATCCCCAGCTACATAACTTCTACCCCTGCGGCGAAGGAGCCGGTTACGCCGGCGGCATAGTGAGTGCAGCCATGGATGGAGAACGGGTTGCCAGGCAACTGGCAAAGCTGGCTGTTTTTTTTGGGTTACCGTTTGTAAAATCACTGGCTGCTGTTATTGATTCATCCTTACATTTGACCTGCTAAAAAATAAGCAACATGAATATTCTGGAAGTACAAAACCTTAAAAAATACTTTGCCACGCAAAAAGCGGTTGATGATATCAGCCTGCAGATAAAGCAGGGCAGCATTTTTGGGTTACTGGGCCCCAATGGCGCCGGTAAAACAACGTTGATACGGATGATCACCGGCATCTTCTATCCCGATTCGGGCAATATATTGCTGAAAGGGAAAAATTTTGACCCGGAGAATGATGCAAAGTATATCGGGTACATGCCCGAAGAAAGGGGCTTGTATAAAAAGATGAAGATCGGCGAGCAGGCGCTCTATCTTGCCCAATTGAAAGGACTGAGCCGCAGCGATGCCATGCATAAGATCAAGGAATGGTTCAAACGGCTCGAGATGGACAGCTGGTGGAACAAAAAAGTGGAAGACCTGAGCAAGGGTATGGGACAAAAACTTCAGTTTGTGATAACCGTGCTGCACGAACCCGACCTTATCATCCTGGATGAACCCTTCAGCGGACTGGACCCGGTGAATGCCAACCTGATAAAAGATGAGATCTACCGGCTGGCGCAAAACGGAACCACCATCATCTTCAGTACCCACCGTATGGAACAGGTGGAAGAGATCTGTAAACACATCATACTGGTGAATAAAGGAAAGAAGATACTGGACGGCACCGTAGATGAGGTAAAAAACAATTTTAAAGAAAATCTTTTCGGCATACAGCTTGAAACGATGCCGGAAAATATGGATGCCCCTTCCTTTGAACTGATCAACACCCACCACAAGGAACTCATCGTCCGCATTAAGGAAGGATACAAAGCCAATGATGTACTCAGCTATTTTATCAACCGGGGAAGCAGCGTGGTTTCATTCAAAGAAATACTTCCTTCGCTGAACGAGATCTTCATTAAACTGGTGGAAGGAACACCTTCGGCCAGGCAATTTGAAAAGATAACCGCTTAATCAATCCACAATACGTTACAAAATGAATAAGATCATCCTGATAATAAAAAGAGAATACCTGACCCGGGTACGCAAACGGACCTTCATCATCGGCACCATCCTGTTCCCGGTGCTCTACATCGCACTGATATTCGGTACCAACTATATTGCCGACAAGACAAGGGGAGACCTGAAAATAGCCATGATCGATAACTCAGGCCTCTTTAATGAAGGCGTGATGAGCGATATCAATAAAAAAGATTCAGGCAATATCATTGAACTCTTTACCGGCAATGCAGAACGTTTTAAGGTAAGTTTCGATTCCCTGGGCTATGATGGGTATATTGAAATACCCGCAAACTTCACCTGGCAAACCGGCAGCGACAGTTTGCTTATAAACACAAAAAAATCCTTTGGCATCGGTGCTGCTAACCCCATTGAGAAAAAAATAAACAGGTTATGGAACAGCATCAAGCGTGACAGCCTGGGTATTGATTCAACCAAGGATAAAATATTAAGTAAAACGGTTCAATTAAGATTTCACAACGAAAAAAACAAGAATGCCAATGAAAGAACTGCCACCGTGATCGGGTATGTATGCGGTTTTTTGATGTATCTGATATTATTACTCTATGGTTCGCAGGTAATGATGGGGGTAACAGAAGAAAAAACAAGCCGCATTGCCGAAGTGGTTGTTTCGTCGGTAAAACCTTTTCAACTGATGATCGGAAAAATCGTGGGTATTGGCATGGTAGCCCTTACGCAGTTCCTCATATGGGTAGCCTGTATCTTTCTCATTTATAACATAAGCCTTAAAACGGGAAATTCCGGGGGCAATGTTTCAGGAATGGTGGGTGCTGTACAGGAAGCATTTACCAGCGTGAATATTCCGTTGGTGGTGGGTTGTTTTATATTCTACCTGTTAGGCGGGTTCTTCTTTTATTCTTCATTGTATGCAGCCATTGGCAGCGCCATCAATGAAGACATGAGGGAGGCACAATCGCTGAGCTTCCCGATCACCATGCTGGTGATCTTTTCCATTGCATTGATGACGCCTGCTATTTCAAACCCGGGAAGTTCGGTGGCGGTTTGGTCCAGCATCATTCCCTTCAGTTCTCCCATTGTAATGATGGCACGCATTCCGTTCGGTGTACCAACCACGGTACCCTGGTGGCAGTTAGGACTTTCCATGGCATTCCTGGTCGCCGGGTTTATGTTCACTACCTGGTTTGCCGCCCGCATATACCGTACGGGTATATTGATGTACGGCAAAAAGCCAAGCTGGAAAGAAATGATGAAATGGGCTTTCAGAAAATAATTCAAATAAAAAAACTCCCGCGGCTTGCGGGAGTTTTTTTATTATTTCAATGGCTCTTTTTGCGGTTGCAGAACAGGGCTGTCTTTTGGTTTTGATGCCTTTTCAATGGCCTTATTCAGTTCATCCCCCAGGTATTGATTGATGATCTTCCAGCTCACCGCCAGTATACCAAGCAAGGTGCCCAGTATCAACCCGATGAGGGTATAGATTATTTTTGATTTTTGTACGGGATCATACGGAGGTTCGGGTTTATCAAGCGCTTCAATGATCGGTGTTTCTTTCTGCAGGCGGTAAGCAGCCGATTCCCTGTTATTAACGGCATAATAATATTGCGACTGAACGGTGGCCTTATCCTGCGCCAGGTTCACTTTGGGTATGCTGTACCGTTGCAATCCTTCGTTGGTAAAGAAGGTGCTTTCATCCAGGGCAATGGCCCGTTTGTCGAGCTGGTTTAAAACCTGGAGCAGTGAATCGGCCTTCTTAATAGAAAACTCAAAATCGATCTGTGCCTTTTTCTTTTTCAGTTCAATATAAAAAAGAGAAAGTTTATCAATATATACATAACTTATCTCTCTTACCAGTTTCTGGTTGCTGTTGGTATAATACAATTCCAGGATGCCGTTTTTATTGATCTTGGCATTAAACCCGGCTCTTAAAAGGCTGCTGGCAATATTGACCCGTGTCTGGCTGTCGGGCGGTGTTTCGATCTTTTCATTCTGCATGAACCCGGTATGCCGGTTATGTTCTTCAATCAGCAATTCCGAAATGGTCTTATTATTCATGGAGGGGATCCGCTCTATTGCCACAGCTTCCCGGGTACGGCGGCTGTTAGCCAGTTCCACAATATTGATGGAAGCATCTTCGGTAAAGGACTTGGGTGCATCCGACAAGCCCAACAGGTTGCTGATGGTGGAACCGGTGCTGTTTGAACTGGATGCATTGAGAGGGAACACGGTGGATTTTGATGTCCATTGCACCACACTTTGTCTTGCCATGAAGAAGAAAGCGCCTCCAAAAACCAATGCAATAATCACTACCAGCCAGCTGTACTTCCGCAGTCTTTTTATAAGTTGTTTTAAAAGCTCAATATTGTTCATTTCGTCATTTTAGATTTAGGGCAGCTTATTGTATTATTTTAGCTATGAAAGCAGCTACGGCAATTGGGATACTCGAGAGTGCCACCTGAACCACGGCATCGGTCACTTCTGCACCTTCCGGCCTCAAGGGAACAGTGATGGTAGACCCTTCTTTTACCCTTGGATAGAAATGAATAAAGAAAAGACTTGTTGTCCGCTTGCTCTTACCATTGGCATACGTAACATATATACGCTTCTTCCAGGGTCGTATACCATAACCGCCGGCCTTATCAATATAATAGCCCACGTTGGTATGCTCTTTATCGTATGTTAATTTAAGCGGTGACTGCACTACCCCCTTCACATTTATAAAAGGATTTATTTCCGGTATAAAGATCACATCGCCTTCCTGCAGGATGATATCGTACTTGGAATTTTTATATTTAAGGGCCCGGTAGAGGTCAATGCTCACCGGCTCTTTCGACACTTCACCGAGACTCTTCATCGAAGAATCCAGTACAATACTTCCGATCGAATCAGTAAGAGAGGCAACTTTGCTGGTTACATTATCGCGGTAATACTGCGTTTTCTTGCGGTACAGGATAGCGCCGCTCAGGTCGGCGTTCTCTTTTATACCTCCGGCCCTTTCAATATAGGATGAAAGCCGTTCGTATTTACTCAGCCGGGGATATGGGCCCGAATACTGCACCAGCCCGTTTATCTGTACCAGTTGCTGCAATTCAAATGTTGGATTTTTTCTTACATATATCTGGTCATATGGCCTCAGCAGTATCTCTTTTGATACGCTGTCTAATTCAAGATTGGGCGATAATTTGATTGTTTTAAGAACCGTACGGGTGGGTTGCTGCATCCCTTTGGCCGAATCAAGGTCAACCACGCTGGATATTTCAATACGCCCATACTCCGCTGATTGTTTTAATCCGCCCGAAAGATAAAGCAGGTCCTGCAAGGTCATCCCGCCATATTTATTTACACGGCCTTCCTTTCTTACTTCGCCAAAAATTTCCACGTACTGTTTATCAGCAAACTGGTTTGAATTAAAAAGAAGCACCTGGTCGTTTGCAAACAATTCCACATTATAAATACTGGCCGTATCGTTGGTAGTGATATCGGTTAAATTAACTTCCACCTTACTGGCTTTGATATTGGTACTGTCGCCACCGCCCCTGAATATATAAGCACGGGGAAGAAAGGTGTTACGGGTGATACCCCCCGCCCTGTTTATGATATCGAATAATTTATCCCCTTTTCGTATTTCGTACTGGCCGGGATAAGAAACCTCTCCTTTCATTTCCACTTTATTGATCAACCCAGGATTAATGGAAACTACTTTTACAATATCGCCGTCATTCAGTTGAAAATCCTGGTCTTTAAGAAGTGCATTGCCGGTTGGGTTTATGATGGCTGTTACGTTAACATCTTTTATGATCTGCTTTTCCAGTTCTGTCCGGTATATCTTGGCACCGCTCGAAAAGGCATCATTTTGCAAACCGCCTGAATATTTCAGCAGGGCTTTCAATCCTTCATCCCTCTTAAGCTGGTAAAACATGGGCCGCTTGAACCTGCCTTCTGCCTTTACCCTTTTTTCCAGTGTTTGAAGAATTACAAAATCATTGTTCTCAAGATAGATGTGCTTCCCAAAATCGCCGGTGGTTAAATATTTATAAACATCCAGCACATCAATGATCCTTCCATTCCGTTTGATCTGGATCTCACGAAGATTGGCCAGGTCGGTTGGTCCGCCGGCAAGTGATATAATATTGAATGCATTGGTAAATGCCGAAACCGTTACCGGACCCTGGTTCCTTATTTCACCGGCAACATTTATATTGATGGTACGTGGCTGACCCAACGACACCGAAATGTTAGTAGAAGGCGGCACAAAAGATTTGAACCGTTGCGTAAGAAGCGAACGTACATTTTCAAATGTAAGTCCCTGCAGGTAGATCTTGCCAATGCTGGCAGGAAAAATAGAACCATCACGGGCAACCGTATAATCCAGCGTGGCTTCTGCCCCGTTCCATAAAGAAACAATGATCTGGTCGTACACACCAATAGGATAATCGAGTGGCGGGGTTGAAAGTTCTGTTATAGATGCCACCACACCCGAACGGAATAAATTCATTCCGTACGTATCTTCTGTTGGATTCTGCGACTGTGGGGTATTTTCCTTAACCAGGCTGTCTTTTTCAATTTTATCCTTAAGCGATTTATTCAGTTCGTCCCCGGTTTTTTTGGTGCCATCGGGATTTTTATCCTTCAGCATATCGTATAAAGCCGCAGGTGGCATGGCGGTAGGCAAGGCCGGCACTTCGGCACTTGGATCTTTAATAACCGGATTCTGAGCGCTTGCAAGGTTTGTGAAACAGAAAAAAAGCACTGCAAAAATCACAGCTGTCTTTTTAAAACCAATACAGATCTTCCCTGGGGTTAATAACATTTTTTGGGGGTTGAGATTACAAATTTTTAAAATAATGCGCAAAGATAATATTCTTTATTTAAGCGGTTGTTTCAATGCTTCTTCAAATCCGTTCCATATCTCTTTCACGATATCCGCAGCCGGTTTTATATTTTTTATGATCGCACTTACCTGTCCTATTTCCAGTTCTCCTTCTTCCATATTTCCTTCAAACATTCCTTTTTTTGCCCGGCCCCTTCCTAACAGGTTCTTCAATTCATCCGTCGAAGCGCATTGTTGTTCTGCCTGCTGAACCTGCTCATAAAATTTATTCTTCAATAACCGAACGGGCGTTAGCTGTTTCAGGGTTAACTGCGTATCGCCTTCGGCAGCGTTAATGACCAGGTTTTTAAAATTATCATGCGAGGAAGCTTCGGGGCTTGCAACAAAACGGCTACCCACCTGCACCCCTTCTGCACCCAGTACCATGGCCGATAACATTTGTCTTCCGGTGGCAATGCCTCCCGCTGCAATTACAGGAATATCAACTGCCGCACAAACCGCCGGAATTAAAACCATACTGGTGGTTTCTTCTCTTCCATTATGCCCGCCGGCTTCAAAGCCTTCGGCTACCACGGCATCGCAACCGGCTTCCTGCGACTTCAATGCAAATTTGCTGCTGCTTACCACGTGAACCACTTTTATTCCTTCTTTCTTTAAAAGAGCTGTCCAGGTTTTTGGATTCCCCGCCGAGGTAAATACAATGGGTACCTTTTCTTCTATAATGATCCGGATATGTGCATCAATATCCGGATATAATAAAGGTACATTTACACCAAAGGGTCTTTGAGTGGCTGCCTTACATTTTTGTATATGCTCCCGCAAAACCTCCGGGTACATACTGCCGCTCCCGATCAAACCAAGTGCCCCGGCATTACTTACCGCACTTGCCAGCCGCCAGCCGCTTGCCCAGATCATACCGGCCTGAACGATCGGATAGTCAATTTCAAAAAGACCGGTTACCCTGTTTTGCATCTGAATCAGATAGTTTTTTCAAATATCGTTAAAATAATAAACAAGGGGCGGAAAGTACTTTGAAACGCAAAGTAAAAGGATTTATTTCATAAACCGGCATTTTTTACAGAAAAATAAGGGCTGTTATCTTCGTTGTTACGCTTTGGCGCCGCCACTGAGGTCGATGGCGGTATTATCCCCGATATTCAGGCTGCGGTTAACTCCTTTAACCTCGGCATCGCTGCCAATGAGGGAATTGCTCAATACAATTTCAAAAAGATTGGAGTACGCACCTATGATGGAGTCTTTGATAATGGCATGGTTGAGGGATGCATGTTCGCCAATGGCAACATTGGGACCTATCACCGAATTCTTAATATCACAACCCTCCGCAATGTTCACCGGGGGAATAATGATCGTATTCTCGTAAGGATTGTTCTCGGTTGTATTACCACCGAATTTTTTAAGCAGGGTTGCATTAGACTCCAGCAGGGTTTCTTTACGCCCGCAATCGAACCAGTTCTGTACTTTGAACGACTGGAATTTGGCGCCGCTCTGTATCATACACTCCAGTGCATCGGTAAGATTAAACTCGCCATAACTTTTTGCACCGGCGGCTACGATCTTATCCAGGCAGGCAAAAAGAAAATCGGTTTCCTTTATCTTATATACACCCACCAGCGCCATATTGCTTTTTGGGATTGCCGGCTTTTCAACCACCCGGCTTACCGAACCATCTTCCTCCACTTCCGCCACACCAAAATTCCGGGGATCATCTACCCGCTTTATACCCAGCATAGAGTGCGGGCTGTTGATCACTTCCTTTACATCGTATTCGGCAATGGTATCGCCCAATACCACCAGCATTTCATCCTTCCCTACAAGTTCCCTGGTAAGATTGATGGCATGACCTATTCCAAAGCGTTCGCTTTGCTGAACAAAATGACAGTTGAGGTGGGGATATTTATCCTTCACATAATCCTGGATCTTTTCGCCCAGGTAACCGATGATGAAAATGAAATCTTTTATACCTGCTTCATGCAACTGGTCTACAATAATACTGAGGATCGTTTTTCCTGCAAGGGGGATCAACGCTTTGGGTTGTGTATATGTATGCGGACGAAGCTTTGTGCCGGCGCCTGCTACGGGAATTATTACCTTCATTGCGGACAACTAACCTGCCTGGGGCAGTACATTTAGTTTACAATTGAATTTTTCTCAAAACCTGAAACGGCTGTGAAAGTAGTAAATTTTATGTAAATGCAACCGATTACGAAGCCCTTATATTCTATTAAGTAAAATAAGATGGGCTGCTTATATTTGTGGCCCCAATACATATATATGCAGAAAGATACCGCTGTTTTTGACCTGATAAACAAAGAACTTGACCGCCAGCGCCATGGCATTGAACTGATCGCCTCTGAGAATTTTACCAGCCTGCAGGTAATGCAGGCCATGGGAACGGTACCTACCAATAAATATGCGGAAGGCTACCCGGGCAAAAGATACTATGGGGGCTGCGAAGTAGTGGATGAAATTGAACAATTGGCCATCGACCGCCTCAAACAGGTATTTAATTGTTCCTGGGCCAATGTGCAGCCGCACAGCGGCGCTTCGGCCAATGCCGCTGTTTTCCTGGCGGTAATGAAACCGGGAGAAAAATTCTTAGGCCTCGACCTGAGCATGGGCGGCCATCTTACCCACGGCAGCCCGGCCAACTTCAGCGGAAAAACATACCATGCCCTGCATTATGGGGTAACCAAAGAGGGCATTGTTGATTACGACCAACTGGAAGCAAAGGCCCGGGCCGAAAAACCCAAGATGATCATTTGCGGCGCTTCGGCTTACAGCCGCGACTGGGATTACAAAAGAATAAGAGCCATCGCTGATGAGATTGGAGCCGTGGTATTTGCCGATATTGCCCATCCCGCCGGTTTAATTGCCAGTGGCTTACTTAACGATCCTTTCGATCATTGCCATATCGTTTCATCCACCACGCATAAAACATTACGTGGACCAAGAGGAGGCATCATCATGCTTCGCCATGATCTTGAAAATCCCTGGGGACTGAAAGACCCGAAAGGGAATTTAAGGATGATGAGTTCATTGCTCGACCTGGCAGTATTCCCCGGATCACAGGGCGGACCGCTGGAACATGTAATTGCAGCTAAAGCTGTTTCATTCGGTGAAATACTTTCGGAAGATTTTAAAGCCTATGGCAAACAGGTGATCGCCAATGCACAGGCCATGGCAAAAGCATTTGTTGGCCGTGGGTATGATCTTATCAGCAACGGTACCGACAATCATTTAATGCTGATCGACCTCCGCAATAAAAACATCACCGGTAAAAAAGCGCAGGAAACCTTAGACAAAGCACATATCACCCTAAATAAGAATGCTGTTCCGTTCGACGACAAATCGCCTTTTGTAACATCCGGCATACGGGTGGGCGTTCCGGCGGTAACCACCAGGGGTATGAAAGAAGTGGATATGGAGATCGTGGTGAACCTCATTGATAAAGTGCTGATGAATGCCGATGACGAAAGAACCATTGCTTCTGTAAAGGAAGAAGTGAAAGGTTTCATGAAACAGTTCCCTCTTTACCCGGAACTATAAACCATACCTCCCTTCTTCTACGGGTTATTTTTTATGATGAACGGTTTATTACATTTATCTTTAAAATAAATCGTTTCATTATGAGATATATCCTGGTTTCCATACTATTGCTTACAGCAACTTTCATCCAACAAGCCACCGCACAATCTTTAGCCATCAATACCGATGGCAGCACTGCCGATGCCAGTGCATTACTGGATGTAAAGAGTACATTAAAAGGCATGCTCATTCCCAGGATGAACAAAACAGAACGTAATGCGATCGCTGCGCCGGCAACCGGCCTGCTGGTTTTCCAGAATGCACCCGACAGCATTGGTTTTTATTATTACTCCGGATCGGCCTGGCTGCAGGTTGCCAACAGCAGTAACGGATGGAGTACCACCGGCAATGCAGGTACCAGCCCTGCCGGTAATTTTCTGGGCACCACCGATAACAGTATATTGGCGGTTAGAAC
>DAOQRQ010000027.1:0-15424 GCA_035355815.1 Ferruginibacter sp.
CACCGATGGGGTGGTGGAAGGAGATATTGAAGGGCAGCATGCCGATATCATGGGCCGTGTTACCGGTAAGATAAAAGTACAGGAACTGTTATACCTGCATGGAACCACGGTACTGAATGGTGATATTTATGCCGGTAAGCTGCAGATAGAGCCTACCGCTGTTTTCAATGGCAAGTGTAATATGGGCGGCGCCAATGTGGTGGAACTGAACAACAGCACGGCAGGCATTGCCAATGCAGTAAATCAATAAAAACAATTTAATGAACCCGGGTATTAAGAAGGTATTTCCGCTGATCATAACATTTTTGGTACTTAGCGTTGTTGTGTTAGCTGCAAAATTTACCCTTGCGGGCAGGGGCGGCATTGATTACATGGTTTTGATGGCGGCCAACTGTCTTTTCTTTTTGGTAAGCCTGCTGGTATTCCGGATGCAGTACAATGCCATGCACAACAGCAACCCCAATGTTTTTGTGCGTAGTGTGATGTCGGGCATGATCATTAAAGTGTTTGTTTGTATCGGCGCCGTGATCGCTTATTATTTTTTAAGCCGGGAACATTTCAATAAGCCGGCCGTATACCTGGCCATGATCATTTATATTATTTTTCTGACGGTGGAAGTAAGAACCGTCATGCAGCTGAACAAAAATAAAAATGCCTAAGCAGGAAGCCCCGCTTTTACAGTTAAGATCTTACCTGCCGCCCGGAAGTTTCGATGATGTGCTGCATTACCTGCAGCATTATAAAGTACATCTCACCATTACCCGCCAGCGCCAGAGCATCCTGGGCGATTACCGGCATGCCCTGGCAGATAAAACACATCGCATAAGCGTAAACGGCAATCTCAATCAATATGCATTTCTTATTACCCTGCTGCATGAGCTGGCCCATCTTTTTACGTATGAACAATTCGGGCACCGGGTGCAATCGCACGGCAGGGAATGGAAGAACGAATTCAGTAAGATACTGGCCCGGTTCCTTTTGAAAAAGGTATTTCCGGCCGATATTGAAAAAGCGTTGATGAGCACCCTGCAAAACCCCGCTGCCAGCAGTTGCGGCGATGAAAAGCTTTTACGGGTGCTGCATCATTACGACGAGAAAAAAGAAGGCACGCACCTGGTGGAACAAATTCCGGAAGGAACCTTGTTTGTTATCAAAGGAGGAAGGATATTTAAACGGGGAGAGAAGATCAGGAAGCGGTATAAATGCACGGAAGTAAAAACAGGCAAGGTTTATTTGTTTAGTGCGGTGTATGAGGTAGATGTTGTATAATTCTTTAATCCAGCTCCTTTATCATCCACACATCACAACCCGTGTGCCCGCTGCTGCCCTGGGCCGATGATAAATACGTGAACCCATATTTTTCATACATCGGTATGGCAATGGTAAGTTCGGGCATGGTTTCGAGGTACATTTTTTTATAGCCCATTTCTTTTGCAGCGGCAATACATTTCTGCAATAATTCTTTTCCGATGCCCTTTCCCCTGGCGGCAGGCGATAAATAGAATTTAACCAGTTCGCAGGTGCCTTCGGGCAAGCCGGTTGTTGGATAGATGCCGCTGCCACCCACGATCCCTCCATTCAGTTCGGCAACATAATAAATGCTGTTCGCTGTTTTAAAAACTTCGTACAGCTGATCGGTGGTTTCATCGTAATAAACCGTGCCGGGCTTATTGGCCTTAAATTCTTTTAAGGTATCCCGGATGATCTTTGCAAGAGCCACATTGTCGGCCTGTTTAATATTCCTGATAAGCATTCCTGTTTTCATTCATCATAAATCAACTTCAAACCTACCTATTTTTCAAATACGTATTCTTAGAAACTACGGATTAAAAAAAATCATTTATTTTCGGTGATAAATTAACTACTGACTGCTTGGCCGACGTAAAAAAATATAGCGAGGAAGAACTGGTTGCGTTGCTTCAGAACAAAGACCAACAGGCATTCGCTTATTTATACGATAATTATTCTGCCGCCCTTAATGGGGTCATTTACCGACTGGTGGAAGACCGGGAACTGGCGGAAGACATCCTGCAGGAAGCATTCGTGAAGATCTGGAATAACTTTGCCAGCTACGATACCACAAAGGGAAGGCTGTTTACCTGGATGCTTAATATTACAAGAAATCTCACTATCGATACGTTGCGGAGCAAGGGTTATAAAAAGCAGGCAAAAATCTCCAGTGATGAAAATTCCGTAAGTAATTTTACCGACGACAACCGCATGGCAGAACGCTTTGATGCCCTGGGCCTGCGGAAACAATTAGTGAACCTGAAACCCGAACAACGAAGTATCATCGACTTAGCCTATTTTAACGGGTATACCCAGGACGAAATATCCAAAGAACTTGGTGTTCCGTTGGGTACGGTTAAAACAAGAATGAGATCGGCCATTATTGAATTAAGAAAATTGTTAGAATACAGTTGAACGCACAAGAGATCATATCATCCGGAATGCTGGAGCTTTATTGCGCCGGGCTAACCTCAGCAGCAGAAACTGCTGACGTGCAGCAGTGGGCAAAACAGTATCCCGAAGTTGCCGCTGAAATTGCAGCCATCGAGGCCGCACTGGAAGGGTATGCCCGGGCACAGGCCATTGCACCGGCCGCTTCGGTGAAGGAAAAACTGTTTGCAGAAATAAACAAAAGTACTGCTGCACCGGTAGTGAATTTGCCTTCTGTACAAAACGGGTCAGCCAGGGTTTATTCCATTTCACCCGCCTGGAAAAATGCGGCAGCAGCCAGCATCGTTTTATTGCTGGGCAGCCTTTTTGCCAATTATATCTATTACAATAAATACAACGAAACCAGCAATAAACTTGCGTCAACTCAATCGGAACTGAACCAGCAAAAAGAACTGGCGCAATCCATGGATACGGCCATGAGTGTGATGGGCAATATGTATGCAACGCCGGTTGCTGTTAAGAGCATCGACTCCACCGCTGCCAATATGGGCGCACGTATATACTGGATGAAAAATACCGAAGAAGTATATATAGACCCTGCTAATTTACCCAAGGCGCCGGCAGGCAAACAATACGAATTCTGGGCCATCGTTGATGGAGCGCCGGTTAATGGCGGTGTTATTACCGGCGAAATAAACGGCAAAAAAGTTCATATACAAAAGATGAAGAGCTTCGGTAAAGTGCAGGCTTTTGCCATCTCCCTGGAAGATGCCGGCCCGGCAAAAACAAAACCGGATAAGGTGATGGCCGTGGGAAGTATTTAATTCTCCTTCTAATTCATACAAAATAGCTTGCCTGGAAATTACCCGGGCTTTTTTTTGGCATATAGCTGCCTGGCTGCACAGCAAAAATTTTCAGAAAATAAATCCAATCGGTTTCATCTCCCGTATCTGCTGTACAATCATTAATCAAAACATTATAAACACAGAATCATGAAACAGATCAAAAAATTAGTTTTTGCAGCGGCAGTTATTTTATTTGCCAACGCTTCCTTTGCCCAGAAAGAAAACACGGTAATGGTTGGCGGCGCTGCCATGTATCCCACAAAGAACATTGTACAGAATGCCGTTAACAGTAAAGATCATACCACCCTGGTTGCTGCCGTTAAGGCTGCCGGGCTGGTGGAAACCTTACAAAGCGAAGGGCCCTTCACGGTTTTTGCACCTACCAACGATGCGTTTGCTATGTTGCCGGCAGGTACGGTGGATAATTTATTGAAACCAGAGAACAAATCGGCACTTACAGGTGTTCTTACCTATCATGTGGTTGCCGGCCGCTGGAGTTCTGCAGACATAGCCAGGATGATAAAGGATGGTAATGGCAAAGCAGAAGTAAAAACAGTGGCAGGTGGTAAACTATGGATCATGATGGAAGGAAAGAAGATCGCCATCAAAGACGAAAGCGGTTCGGTTGCTTATGTTACCATCAAAGATGTGAACCAGAGCAACGGGGTGATCCACGTAATTGATCATGTATTATTACCTAAAATGTAATAAAGTTGGTTTTTAAGTTGGATGAGTAAAACGGGCCCTGTTCTTCATGGAGAACGGGGCCTTCATCTTTTCAGCAGGGAATATATGGCGGTATCAAGGAACCGGTCCCTGAAAAAATAATTCTCTTTAAAATAAGCTTCCCTGGTGAACCCGGCTTTCTCCAGCACTTTGCCCGAAGCAACATTCTCGGGATTGATATGCGCTTCAATGCTGTGCAGTTTTATTCCTTCAAAACCATACCTGGATACAGCCATCAGCGCTTCATGCATGATGCCCCGGTTCCAGTAGCCCGGATGAAGTACATAACCCACTTCGGCCCGGTAATGCTGCAACTGCATGCGCCAGTAACAGATGGTGCCGATCAGGGTGGCCGGATCATTGGCCATTGTGATGGCCCACATGATGCTCTCGTTTGCATCTACGGCAGCATTCAGCCGCTCAATAAAAAGCTCTGCTTCTTCCAGTGTTTTTGTTTTCTCCCGGTCGATATACTGCATCACTTTGTCATCCGAACGGAGGAAGAGCATCTGCGGTCCGTCGGCTTTTACCAGTTTACGCAATAAAAGCCGTTCCGTTCTTAATTCAGGAAAAGGAGAGAAGTTGAGTTCAAGCATTTTGGTTTGATTACCGGCTAAGATAAAAAATCCCGCCTGTTTGGCGGGATCATAAATATTGTTTGTTCAATAAAATTATGCCACTGCCTTATTCACCAGTTCTGCCGCTTCACTAAGCAGGATAGCACTTTGTACTTTCAGCCCGCTTTCATCAATGAGTTTCTTGGCCACATCGGCATTGGTGCCCTGTAACCTTACAATGATCGGGATATTGATATTGCCGATAGACTGGTAGGCATCAATAACACCCTGTGCCACCCGGTCGCAACGAACAATACCGCCAAAGATATTGATGAGTATCGCTTTTACTTTCGGGTCTTTTAAAATGATACGGAACCCGGCTTCTACTGTTTGCGCATTCGCCGTACCGCCCACATCCAGGAAGTTAGCGGGTTCGCCGCCGCTCAGTTTGATCATATCCATCGTTGCCATGGCCAGCCCGGCGCCGTTTACCATGCAACCCACATTGCCGTCTAATTTTACAAAGTTCAGGTTGTACTGACCGGCTTCCACTTCGGTAGGATCTTCTTCACTCAGGTCTCTTAATGAAGCAATATCCGGGTGACGCATCAGTGCATTGTCGTCCACATTCATTTTACAATCCACCGCAATGATCTTGTCATCGCTTGTTTTAAACAACGGGTTTATTTCCAGCATGCCGCAATCGGACCCAACATAGGCATTGTACAGGTTGGTTACAAATTTCACGCAGTTCTTAAAAGCAGCGCCGCTCAAGCCTAAATTAAAAGCGATCTTTCTTGCCTGGAAAGCTTCCAGTGGACCACCGGGGAAAACCCATTCTTTAAATATCTTTTCGGGGGTATCGTGTGCCACGTCCTCGATATTCATTCCGCCTTCAGTACTGTACATGATCACATTCTGCCCGGTTGATCTGTCTAACAATATCGACAGGTAAAATTCTTTTACCGGGCTTGGCCCTTCATAATATACATCCTGTGCCACCAATACTTTGCTTACCAATTTTCCGGCAGGCCCTGTTTGTATGGTCACTAATGTACCTCCTAAAATATTCTTAGCGATCTGCATTACGTCGTCGGCATTTTTTCCAACCGCCACACCCCTTTGTTCGGTACCGGCTATCTTTCCTTTACCACGGCCGCCAGCATGTATCTGGGCCTTTACCACGGCAAAATTGCTTCCGTACTGGGTATGTATCTGCCTGTATGCCTGTTCTGCCTCACCCGGCGTGCTGCAGGGTATGCCTTCCTGTACGGGAACGTTATATTTTTTCAGTAATTCCTTTGCCTGGTACTCGTGAAGATTCATAATTTGAAAGTTTGGGCGAAGATAAATAAAACAGTTTGAAGTTTGAGGTCTGAGGTTTGAGGTTCGTGGTTTGAAGTTTGAGAGCCTTCACTAATGTGGGCTAATAGCGTTTAGGCAGCGGTTATCAGCCTGCAGAGACAAAACCTCAAACTTCAAACTGCAAACCAGCATCCTGAACATTCCTTTAACGTTTCTTACCTTACCTTTGGCGCTAAACAGAATGGAACATGATGGAGGAAATTAACGAAGCGGTTGATTTTATTAAGAAGAATTACGGCCATAAACCCTCTGTGGGTATTGTGCTGGGCAGTGGTATGGGCAGTTTTACCGATGAGATAAAGATCGAAATGGAGATCGCTTACGGCGATATCCCTCACTTCCCGGTGAGTACCGTGGAAGGACATAAAGGCAAACTGGTGTTTGGCGAAATAGCCGGCAAAAAAGTGGTTTGCATGGCCGGGCGTTTTCATTATTACGAAGGCTATTCTGCCGAGCAGGTGGTATTCCCCATACGGGTAATGAAATTTTTGGGTATCCACACGCTGTTGTTGAGCAATGCGGCCGGTGGCGTTAATCCTGCGTTTAAAGTAGGCGATATGATGATCATCACCGATCATATCAGCCAATTAACACCCAACCCGCTGATCGGGAAAAATTACAAAGAACTGGGACCCCGCTTTCCGGATATGAGTGAACCTTATAAGAAGTATCTTATTGAAAAGATGAAGCAGATAGCCGCCGGAAAAAACATACCACTGAAAGAAGGTGTGTATGTGGCGGTAACGGGCCCTACATTTGAAACACCGGCAGAATACAAAATGATCCTTGCCATGGGCGGCGATGTGGTTGGGATGAGTACCGTTCAGGAAGTGATCGTTG
Organism: Ferruginibacter sp.; assembly: GCA_035355815.1. Taxonomy (GTDB): domain Bacteria; phylum Bacteroidota; class Bacteroidia; order Chitinophagales; family Chitinophagaceae; genus Ferruginibacter. Next base: position 6,734 of record DAOQRQ010000027.1, read on the forward strand.
CGGTGCACATGGGCCTGCCCGTTTTTGCCATGAGCGTGGTTACCGATGTGGGTATCCGCGAAGAAGGGGAGCCGCCGGTAACTCATGAAGAAGTATTACAGGCTGCTAAAAAGGCCGAGCCAAAATTCAAGGCACTATTCTGCGAACTGATCGCACAACTATAAGTAAAACCGATGAAGCAAACTATTGCCGTAGCGGCATTGATATTCTTTTTTCAGTTTACATATGCACAGGAGCCCCAGTTGCTGAACCAGATCGGCAACCGGGTAAAGAGTTTTGGCGGCGGCGGCAGGAGTGGGGTAGATACGATCGGGTTTGTTCACCGGGATGATAAGAAAGATTCCATCTCCATCACGTTCAAATACCTCGATTCCATCCGTATCAATTATTTCGATTCCAGCATCAATGATTTTGATAAATATTTTTCGGTTCCTTCTTCGTATCAGTATACCGGTAACAATGGCGCCGCTGCTTATTCACTCATCTATTCACCCTACGCTAAACCGGGCTGGGATGCCGGCTTTCACGCATTTGATATTTACCGTTATACACTGGAGGAATCAAAATTCTATAAAACAAACCGGCCTTTTACGCAACTCAGCTACCAGCTGGCATCGGGTAAGGAGCAGATGATAAAGGCGTTTCATACCCAAAGTCCCCGCCCCAACTGGAGTTTTGGATTTGATTACCGGCTCATCAGCGCCCCCGGTTTTTTTGTAACGCAGAACAGCAACCATAAAAGTTACCGGCTGTTCAGCAATTACCAGGGAAAGCGTAAACGATATGCTGCTTATCTTATCCTGCTTGGCAATACGTTAAAAAAGTCAGAGAACGGCGGCATCACCAGCGATTCGTTTCTGCTGGATCCCAATCATAAAAAAAGATATTCCATACCGGTGAACCTGGGTAATGCAAACCTGTTTGAGCCCAACCCTTTCCTGTCTTCCGTAACTACGGGAAATGTATACAAGGATTTTACTTTTTTCTTCCGGCAAACCTACGATATCGGTAAAAGGGATTCTGTTGCCATTAACGACTCTACCACCGAATACCTGTTCTATCCCAAGTTAAGGGTGCAGCATAGTTTTACCTACTGCACGTATAATTACCTGTATAAGGATGATAATGCCGATACCAGAGTTTACAAAGCGTGGTACGATACGCTGGTGAAGATCGGTACCGATAGTTTTTTTTTAAGAGACAAGTGGACGGTGATCAGCAACGATTTTTCCCTGCTCCAGTTCCCGGACACAAAGAACTCCGGACAATTTTTACTGGCAGGGGTGAGGCTGGAGAATATAAAGGGTGTGTTGAAGAACCGTACCAGCAACTATCATAACCTTGTTCTTCATGGCGAGTACCGGAATAAAACACGGAATAAACGCTGGGACATACTGGCCAAAGGCGAGTTTTACCTGAACGGATTTAATGCCGGCGACTACAGCGCTTATATCACCATTGCCAGGAACCTGGGTAAAAGGCTGGGTGGTGTTCGTTTATTCTTTAATAATGTGAACCGTTCTCCATCCTTTATTTATGATAATGGTTCTTCTTTCAATTTAAGGAATGCCAATGCAAGCATCACAAAAAAAGAGAACATCATATCTTTTGGCGCCGAGGCAAACAACCCGTTTATAAACTTCGGTTTCAAAAATCACATCATTGCCAACCTGGCTTATTTCTATGATTACTTTCATACGGCACAGAGCAGTAAGGTGATCAATTTATTGCAGGTATATGCATCCAAGAAGATACATCTTACCCGGCGGTGGAAATGGTATGCCGATGCAACCGTGCAGGTGGTGGATGGAAGTGCGCCCATAAAGGTGCCGCTGTTGTTTACCCGCAACCGCCTGGCTTACGAAGGCGTGTTTTATAAAAATCTCAACCTGAGTACGGGCCTGGAGATCAGGTATCATACTCCTTTTGAAGCGTATAATTATTCGCCCCTCGTTGGGCAGTTCAGTCCGCAGGATTCGGTTACGGTTAAGAACCTGCCGGATGTTGCTGCCTTCTTTCACTTCCGCATTAAATCATTCACCACCTTTATCCGGGCCGAAAACCTGAATACCGTTCGCTTTGCCGATGGCTTTGGGTTTACCAACAATAATTTTGCCGCCCTTCATTATCCCACACAGGGTTTTATGTTTCGCTTCGGTATCCGCTGGGGCTTTGTTAACTAGCCTGGTAAAGGTCATTTAAATATTAACGGTTTAATAGTTGCTTTCTACCAATTGCGGCTTAATTTTGTGCACAGATGAAAAAGGTATATACCGGCATATTGGCAATATTGTACCTGGCTGTTTCTTCGGGGATCGCTATGGAGATACATTATTGCATGGGTAAAAAAGCCGGTATCGAGTTTTACGGATCCACCAGCGATAAATGCGGCAGGTGCGGCATGGAAGATAAAACAACCGGTTGCTGCCACGATGAGTTTAAGTTCTATAAGATCAACGACTCTCATTATTCTTCTTACAACGATATACAACTTGCGGCCAGTGACCTGGTCATTGCTGCTAACTACAGCCTGTTCTCATGGCAAATGGCTGCAGGCAATGAATGGGCAGCTGTAAACGACCATTCTCCACCAGATCATACCGGCCCCTCTGCCTGTATCAGGAACTGTGTTTTCCGGCTATAGAATTTACTAAGGTTTAGTACATCGTTGATGATGATCAGCGGTGCATCATGCTGCCTGCATGTTCTATTTATTTATCTAAAAATTTTATACAATGAAAACAGTATCATTATTTGCTGGCGTCCTGTTCAGCATCTTCTCATTTAATACCACTAGCGCCCAGTTGGCCAAGACAGAAACCATTAAAGTATGGGGCAACTGCGGTATGTGCAAAACGACCATTGAAAAAGCGGCCAAAAAAGCCGGTGCCAGCAAGGCCAGCTGGAACGAAGACAGCAAAGAACTTAAAGTTACCTATGCGGTAAATAAAACGTCGGCTGCCAAAATACAGGAAGCCATCGCCCAATCGGGTTACGACACCCAGGATTTTACCGCCGATATCAAAGCCTACGATAATTTACACGCCTGCTGCAAATACGATCGTAAAGAAGGAAGTATTGTGGTGCCTGCTACAGCAGCAACTTACTCCTGTCCCATGCATGCCGATGTGGTAAGTGATAAACCCGGCAAGTGTTCAAAATGCGGAATGGATCTGACGAAAAAGCAATAAGAACGCTCTATGAACTGGATAAAATATTTTTTGATGCTTTGCCTGGTCATTCCGGGCAAAGCATCTTATCCGCAGCAAAAAAATGCGTTGCCGGATACCTCCATATCCTTCACTGTTTTTGGCGCCTGTGAAATGTGTAAGGAACGTATTGAAAATGCGGCAAAAGGGAAAGGCGTTAAGAAGGCTGTATGGGATGTGGACTCCAGAGAACTATTGCTGGTTTATAACCCATCCCTGGCTTCTCTTGAAAAAGTACAGAACAGGATCGTGGCGGTGGGGCATGATGTTGCCGGTAAGAAGGCAAAAGATGTTGTGTATAATGCGTTACCCAAATGCTGCCTTTACCGGGAAATGGAAAGCATGATGGAAGAGATCAAAAAGGATACGGTCGCTTCTGCGATCGTGGCAATAAAAAATGCAATGGATTCTTTATTGCCTACTGTTCCCACTTCACATATTGTAAAAGGTGTTGTACTGGAAGACGATAATAAGGGAAAGTTCAGACCACTTTCGGGAGCAAGTATATTCTGGCTGGGAACAGGCAACGGTGTGCTGGCCGACAGTACGGGCCTGTTCAGCATACAGCATAACGGAAAAAGCAGCCGGCTTGTGGTGAGTTATACCGGTTATCAATCAGACACCATTACCGTTTCAGAAATGAATGAACTGAAAATTGTACTGGCATCCAATAAACAGCTGAAAGAAGTTACCATCACATCAAAACAGCGGGCCACATACATCAATAATTTCAGCCCGATACGGATACAAACCATGACGGGCGCCGAATTAGTGAAAGCTGCCTGCTGTAACCTCAGCGAAAGTTTTGAAACAAATCCTTCGGTGGATGTTTCATACAATGATGCTGTTACGGGATCTAAGCAGATACAGTTGCTGGGATTGAGTGGAAACTATACACAACTTACGGTTGAAAACCTGCCGGGGCCAAGGGGTATTGCCACGCCGCTGGGATTGAATTCCATTGCAGGGCCCTGGATCGAATCCATTCAATTGACAAAAGGTGTAGGATCGGTTGCCAATGGTTACGAAAGCATTGCCGGGCAGATAAACGTGGAGTTGAAGAAGCCGGAGAACAGCGAAAAACTGCTGGCAAATATTTATGTGAATGATTACGGGAAAACGGATCTGAACCTGAACCTTTCCGGGAAACTCGGTAAGAACTGGTCAGCTGCATTGCTGTTGCACGATGATTTCTTTACCAATAGAAAATTGGACTTCAATAAAGACGGGTTTCGTGATCTGCCAACCGGCAATACTGTAAGCGTGGTGAACCGGTATAAGTTTGATAACAGTAAGGGAACGATGATACAGTTTGGAATTAAAGTATTGAATGATCAGCGAACCGGTGGTGAAGTGGGCTTTGATCCTTCAAAAGATAAGTATACAACCAACCGCTACGGGCTTGGCATCCATACCGAACGCTATGAAGGCTTTGCAAAGAGCGGCTATGTCTTTCCAGAGAAGAAATATAAAAGCATCGGCCTGCAGCTGACCGCTATCAGCCACAAACAGGATTCTTATTTTGGATTTACCCGGTACAATGCCAAACAGCAAACTGTTTACGGCAACCTGATCTATCAGTCGATCATAAAAACCACTATGCATAAATTCCGTACAGGGCTCAGCTTTTTGTACGACAGGTATGATGAGGATTATAAAGTGCGCAATTATCTACGGGTTGAAACGGTGCCGGGAGTTTTTGCTGAGTATACATTCACGGCGAATGATAAATTCAGCGCAGTAGCAGGGTTGCGGGCAGACCATAACAGTTTATCCGGTTTTTTTGTAACGCCCCGGTTAAACCTGCGGTACGAACCGGTGAAAGGAACAACCATACGTGCCAGTATAGGCCGTGGGCAACGCACTGCGAATATATTTGCTGAGAACAGCAGCGTATTCGTAAGTTCAAGGCAGGCCATAGTTATGGGTACGGCGGTGGGAAATGGATACGGGTTAGATCCCGAAGTGGCATGGAACAAAGGACTGAGTGTTGATCAGAAATTCAGATTGTTTGGCAACGATGCTTTATTGGCCCTTGATTTTTTCCGGAATGATTTTACCAACCAGGTGGTGGTGGATATGGAGGATGCAAGAATGGTTAAGTTCTATAACCTGCAGGGAAGATCTTACTCAAACAGTTTCCAGGCCGAATTGAATATGGAGCCGGTTAAGAAATTTGAAGTGCGGATTGCTTACCGTTTTTTTGATGTGAAAACAACCTATAGCGGCCAGTTGAAAGAAAGGCCGTTCATTGCAAAGAACAGGGCTTTTGTGAACCTTGCTTATTCGGTAAGTGGGTTTAAATTTGATTATACCATTACATACAATGGCAAAAAAAGATTGCCCGGTACAAAGGGTAATATGATGGCGTATCAGCTGCCGGATTATTCCCCGGATTTTATATTGATGAATGCACAGGTATCAAAAACGATCGGAAAGAAACACCCGGTTGATATTTATGCAGGCGCCGAGAACCTGGCCAATTATTTTCAGGAGAATGTGGTGTTGTCGGCAGACCAGCCCTTCAGTATGTACTTTGATGCGTCGATGATCTGGGGACCGGTGAACGGCCGGATGTTCTATGGCGGGGTACGGTATAAGATAAAGTAAGAAACTTTTAAAAGAGTACAGGTGAAAAGAATATTGTTGTATATATTATCGTTATTTCAAAAAAGAAAATGTTGCAGATGAAAAAACAGTTGTTATTAGTTATGCTGTTAACGGCCCCGGTATTGTGTAATGCGCAATTAAGGGTCGGAGATGCGGTGCCTGAAATTGAACTGCCCAATACAAAGGACAGTATGATCAAACTTTCATCTCTGCAGGGGAAAGTGGTGCTGATCGATTTCTGGGCAAGCTGGTGTGCTCCCTGCCGGGCTGCCAATCCCTATATTCAGAAATTGTACAGCAAGTATAAGGATAAGGGATTTGAAGTGCTCGGCGTTTCGCTGGATACCAAACAAAAGGAATGGCTGAAAGCCATTAAGCAGGACAGGCTCAAATACACACAGGTAATTGACAATAGTGGCTGGAGATCGAAAGTAGCTGAACGGTATTTTGTGGAATTATTACCCACCAATTTTTTGGTAGACCGTACGGGGAAGATCGTTGCCATTGACCTGGATGGAAAGGAACTGTTCGATAAAGTGAAAAGCCTGGTTCAATAACTATTTAGCTGTTTTAAAGCGAACCGACCAGCCAAATGCCACGTACCAATCAGGCGCTGCGGCACTTATTCCAATACCAGATGATAAGTCAAGTTTGAAATTAGGTGTTACATAATAAGCAATGCCTGTATCCAGGCTGTGCTGCGGTTCGTCTATCTTAGATATAAAACCAAATGCTTCCACATAGCCGTACCATTTTTCACCGATATTAAAACCGGGAGCAAATGTATAGATCCAGGTGGCTTCCTTATTATAACCATCCCACTCGGCTCCCAGGTTGTACCCAAGACCAACAACATCGCTGATACTGTGTTGCATGGTAAAACGGAAGTTGGGCGCCAGTTTATCTGCCCTGAATTTTTTTGAGGCAAGCGTTGGAATGGCAAAATGAAAGATAAGAGAGGTTTTGGGCAACAGTTTCTTCTCTTCCCACAGGGCCAGCTTTGCTCCAATCTCCACTGGCTCCAATCCCGATTCTTTTTGTTTGACTGCTGAGCCATTATAAAAATGATTAGTGACCAGGGTGGTGATCAACCTGAATTCGATACGTTTATTTAAACCGTATTTGCTGAGCAGGGTGGGATGCTGGAACCCGATATCGCCGGGTTTGTTTTCCTGCTTGCTGATCCCGAATTCGAACTGCATCCATTTTTTGGGAACCAGTACGGCGCTTTCGGTCTGGTCGGGCCGGTCGGTATCTATCTTTTCAACCTGCGCAAAGGCATTTAAAAAACCAAGCGAAAAGAAGGCAGCCAGGGTTACATTTTTAATCATAGCTCTAAAATAAAAGTTAGTCTTGTCTAAATATTGGTAAAGATAAGGGAATAATGCATACAAAATGACAGGGACGGAATGGGGAAGATCATTTCTTAACCGAAGCGGTGCCGGCTACAAGGGATTCCAGGTTCTTTTCTTTACAGAACGTTTTAAAGAGTTCTTCGGCCTTGTCGAGCACCTGTTGTATAGATAACTGACTGGTGCCAAAACAGTTCTTTGCCTTTGCCAGCGCTTCTTTTTCTTTAGCAGAAGATGTTTGCAGGATGGCTTCTTTTACCACTTCAAGCCGGAGGCCATTGTCTTTTAATTTGCCCGATTCAGCGATCATCCAGCTGAGTGCATAAAAGCGGTTCTTGTCAAGCAGCAGGAAATGTTTGTTCCCTCCTGCATCGGGCATGTTATTATAAGGCGAGCCGGTGATCTCTTTTGTAAGGTATTTGCTTAGATAGGCCGGTGGCTTTTGTGTTTCACTGAGTTGAATGCATCCTCTCAATGCCTGCGGGTAAATGCTCAGCCAACGGATCATTCGCCGGAGTTCGTGCAGGTCTTTTTCCACATTATCAAAATGAAAGTCTTTTTGATTGATGAACTCCAGGATACTGTTGATCGTGGTCACATAAAAATCATGAATGCTTTTTACATCGTCTTTTTCTTCCTGCCAGTCTGCCTTCTTTAATTTCTTCCGGATCTTTTCAATGCGGTTCTTATCACTACCCAGCCAGTCTTTTTCCGTCAGTATTTCATTGAGGCTTTGTATTTTTTCACGGGCCTGTGCCTGCAGGTAAGCGGTGATCGTTTTCGGGATCTTCTTATTCACCGCCAATTCTTTTGCAAACGCATCATAGTAATCGATCTGCCCGATGGCATCTTCCAGCAATTTGAAATGTGCCTTTAGTTTGGTGAACTTCTTTTTGTTGTGGATACCTGCGTATAATTTAGCCAGCCCTTCCAGCATGAACAGGGGCGTTCGGGCATTGTTCTGGTAAAGCCAGAGCGCCGGATTTTTCTGTTTGGATGATTTTGCAATAAGTTCCTGTAGCTGGGAGAGGAAGAATTCAAATCTTACTAATCCGTTTTTCATTTTTATTAATTAATGGCTTGCAACTGGTTAAATGATGGACTAAAGTCAGGTTACGTGTGTACTTAAATTGCCCTTGTCTTAAGGCATGGGCAATTCAAAACTATTGGGGTCGGGCTTTAGCCCATCAACAAAAAATCATTTTTCAAAAAACGCTACATTGCCGCCCACCCATTCCTTGTTCTTATTATAGCGGGTGCCGATCATTTTTCCTTTGCTTAGTCTTGCCAGGTTGTGTACTCCCTTTGGTCTTGCCCAACCTTCTTTCCAGAAATAAAAGAGACGGATCTCGGCCTTGGCAGGCTCGTCCGGTGTTTTTATCACATCGGCATACTTAACTTTTCGCTGCAATATCCAGTTCTCAGGGTCTTTTACGGCGTCAATATCTTCTTTGGTTACATCAATCACCACGCCCATGCCGGCAAAAGAGAAAAGGGGCTTCAACACATAATTCTCCAGG
>DAOQRQ010000028.1:0-15368 GCA_035355815.1 Ferruginibacter sp.
GAATATAGGTCGACTTCTCTTCGCTGTAAAAATAATCGCTGCCAAAGCGAACTATGTTCAATCCCTTCAGCTTTTTTTCCAGCACCAGCCTGGCCTGTGCATATTGTGCCCTGTTTTCAAGGCCAAAATTCTTAAATGCATAAAAAGAAGGGTTGGTAATTACCTGCTTCTGGTTATTGGCATCCTCCAATTCGTTTACAATATCGTCTTTATTGGTACTGTAGCTGATACCGGTATTGATACGCCAGCCATTGCCCAGGTTGTCTTTCCAGTTAATGTTCTGGTAGGTATTCAGGTTATCGATAGCAAAAGCGTCTTTTAACGGCAACGAATCAATGTCGGGATTTCTGAAACCGGTTTTGTTGGCACTGATATAACCATAGTATTTTATCATGCCGCCTGTTTTGGTCTTTATGCGGAAATTGGCATCGCCCTGGTGATACACAGGTATCTGAAAGAAATCCTGCTTTTGTTTATTAATGGCAAAACCCAATATCAGGTTCGTATAATTATACGATACCCCCCAGGATGATTTTTTATCTTTTGCCAGGTGCTGAATACCGCCTCCCAGGCCAATAACAGAAATAGCCAGATCAGCTTCGGTTCTTTCCGGCAGGTCTTTGCTTTCTAAGATCAGTGCAGAAGAAAGTGCCTGACCGTATAAAGCCGAATACCCCCCTGAACTGAAAATGGTTCCTTTAAAAAGAAAAGGATTGAACCGGCCTCTTGTAGCTATGCCCGGCGTGCTGCTGTAAAAGAAATTATTCACCAGGTTCCCATCCATATATATTTTACTCTCTGTTGCCGAGCCTCCTCTTACAAACAAGCCTTCGCTTTCTCCAACCTGCTGTGTGCCCGGCAGTGTTTTAAAAGCACTGGTAACATCACCGTTGGCGCTTGGGGTGGTAACAATATCAATGGCATTCAGAACAGCGCCTTTATTTTTATCACTGGCAACAAATGCCCCTGCGGATATTACAACTGCTTTCAATTCGGTCACCAGTTCTTTAAGAGAAATATTCAGTGTGAGGGAACCTGAACCGGGATTGACCTCCTGCTCAAAGGGCTTAAACCCGATGATGGATGCTTCCAGAACCTGTTTTCCTTTTTCGGTAGTGGTGAAAGAATAATTTCCCAATGAATCGGTTGTAGAACCGTCGTAAGTATTCTTTAAAGTAATGCTTACCCCTGCCAGGGGCCTTCCCTTTGTATCGGAAATTTTTCCCGCTACCCTGGTTTGTGTTTTTGCCTGTAAACCCGTAGCTAAAAGCAGTAAACAAATAACCTTTTTCATCCCTCTAATTTTGACACAAACGTAAAGTAGTTTATATTATAAACCAAATATTTTAGAAAATAAATTTTTTCCGTTCTCGTGTGAGCTACAATATCCCGAATTCAGATATGGAATTAAAGCGTTGGTTATCATACTATTTAGACGGGTGCCAATAGGCTACTCTACCCTGTTAGTAAGGGGCATAACTTATCAACATCGCCCAAAATTTATTTTTTTATGTGGCCGCAATTTGTAATTTAGCAACAGAATTTAATGGGTTAGTAAGTACAAAGGGTCAGCAGAAATGTTGACCCTTTTACTTTTCCGGAACCGGCAGATTTATATATTCTCCGAAATAAATTAAAGCCAGTATCTCTCTCTTCACTTATATAATTATACCCTGGGTATTTTCTGCTTTACGGATGAGGTAATTGATTTTTCATTCTTCTTTTTCCAGTTTACATTTAGGGCATGAGCAAGACCAAATCCGCCTTTTTTTGCCAGAGCTGTGGATACGAAAGCGCCAAATGGCTGGGCAAGTGTCCGTCCTGCAACAGCTGGAATACCTTTGTTGAAGAGATCATTGTTAAAGGATCCGACAAAAAAGAAAAGGACCCCTGGCAGGACTATACCGGGAATGGGAAACTAAAGACCATCTCCATCAACGATGTAAGCAGTGCCGAAGAGAAAAGGATCATTACCACCGATGCCGAATTGAACAGGGTGCTGGGCGGAGGAATTGTATTAGGAAGCATTGTGTTGGTTGCCGGCGAACCTGGTATCGGTAAATCAACCCTGTTTCTGCAAAATGGTTTGCAATTGACCGACATCATTACACTATATATAAGCGGAGAAGAAAGCGAACAGCAGATAAAGATGAGGGCAGACCGCATCGGGTTTAAAAGCGATAATTTTTACCTGCTTACCGAAACCAGTACACAAACCATTTTCCAGGAGATAAAAAAACTAAAGCCGCAGCTGGTTATTGTAGACTCTATTCAAACGCTTCAATCTCCTTTTGTAGAAAGCGGCCCGGGCAGCATAAGCCAGATACGGGAATGTGCCGCCGAACTTCAACGCTTTGCCAAAGAAACCAACACACCGGTTTTCCTCATCGGGCATATCACCAAAGACGGAACCATTGCCGGACCAAAGATCCTGGAACATATGGTAGATACCGTACTGCAGTTTGAAGGCGACCGCCATTATACCTACCGCATATTACGTACGCTGAAGAACCGCTTTGGCTCCACATCCGAACTGGGTATATATGAAATGACCGATGCAGGCATGAGAGCCGTAAGCAATCCCTCCGAAATTTTAATAACACAAAAAGAAGAACAGCTAAGCGGCATTGCCATTGCAGCAACCATGGAAGGACTTCGTCCGCTGCTGGTGGAAGGACAGGCATTGGTTACACAGAGTGTGTATGGAACCCCGCAGCGAACGGTGAGTGGTTTCGACCTGCGTCGTTTACAATTACTTTTGGCCGTACTGGAAAAAAGAGGAGGTTTTCATTTTGGCGTTAAAGACGTATTCATCAATATTGCCGGCGGATTGAAAGCAGAAGATCCATCTATCGACCTGGCCATCGTAAGCGCTTTACTGAGCAGTTATGAAGACGTTCCCATCAGCCAGAAATACTGCTTTGCCGGAGAAGTGGGACTGAGTGGAGAGATACGGGCTGTTAACCGCATAGAACAACGCATAGCCGAAGCAGAAAAACTGGGTTTTGAAAAGATCATCCTCAGCAAGTATAACCTTTCGCATAAACAACCGGGCAGATCCAAATTCAATATTGAAGTGGTTCCCTTAAGTAAGGTAGAGGAGCTGTACCAGTACCTGTTTTAACGCATTGAAACAAGCCATGATCGCAGCGGCCAGAAATATTATCAGCAGTACCCTGCATCTTTTTTATCCGCATACCTGTACCGGCTGCGGTTCCGATCTTTTAAAAGAAGGCAACCTGCTTTGCCTTCGCTGTATCCATTCTTTACCCCACACTAATTTTGCAGGTATGGCAGGCAACCCGGTTGAAAAATACTTTTGGGGAAGGCTCCCCATTGAAGCGGCTCATAGTGAATTTTATTTTGCCAAGGAATTCCTGGTACAGCAACTCATTCATGAACTAAAGTATAAGGGCAATACACAGATCGGATCTTACCTGGGCGAGCTCATGGGTAAGAGCCTGCTCAACAGCGATCGTTTCAGCGGGATTGACGCCCTGGTACCCTTACCTCTTTATGCCGACAAAGAGCATAAACGGGGCTATAACCAGGCAGCGATCATCTGCAACGGCATGTCTTCTGTAATGAATGTGCCGGTAGTGAATAATGCTGTTATCCGTCAACACGCCACCGAAACACAAACCCGTAAGCACCGTACCGAGCGTTGGGAGAATGTAAAAGAAAGTTTCAGGGTGGTAACGGAAAACACATTGGCAAACAAACATCTGTTGCTGGTGGATGATGTAGTGACCACTGGTGCCACATTAGAAGCGTGCGGCGCTGTAATGAAACAGGCAGGAAATGTAAAGCTGAGCATCGCTACCCTGGCCTATGCACCTAAATAGAATAAACCATACAAAGCTGAAATACAACTAATAAAACTGTTGTCAAATAAGTATAAATTTGAACAATGAAGAAACGGAATTTCCTTTTTTGCCTTTCGCTTTTTACGCTTTGCCTTTTGCTGGCTTCCTGCAAAAAAGATTCCTTCATCAACAGTGCCGATGCATTGCTCCGCACCAGTACCGACAGTTTAAAATACGACACCGTTTTTACCAGCACCGGCTCCATCACCAGGTCGTTCAAGATCATCAATGAGAATAACCAGAAACTGCGCTTAAGTAAAGTAAAACTGATGGGTGGCACAGTCTCTTCCTTTAAAATGAATGTAGACGGCATGGCCACAACGGAAGCCAGTAACCTCGACATTGAAGCCAACGACAGCATTTATGTATTTGTATCTGTTACCATCAATCCAAACGCTACCAACCTTCCCTTTATAGTAAGCGACAGCATCCTTATAAATTATAATGGCAACAGCCGGTATATTCAGTTACAGGCTTTTGGTCAAAATGCAAATTTCCTGCGCAACCGGGTGATCACAGGTAATATAACCTGGACAAACAACCTGCCCTACGTGATCCTGGGCAGCATCCGCATTGATACAACCGCCTCCCTCACTATTCAGCCCGGCTGCAGGATCTATTCCCATGCAGATGCGCCGTTTATTGTAGACGGTACTCTAATCGTGAACGGAACCAAAACAGATAACGTGATTTTTACCGGCGACCGGCTGGATGATCCATACAAAGACCTTCCCGCAAGCTGGCCCGGTATTTACTTCCGGGGCAACAGCAAGGATAACATAATGACCTTTGCCGTGGTAAAAAATGCATACCAGGCCATTGTTAGCGAAAAACCTTCCATCAATGCAAATCCAAAACTGGTGCTGCACCAATGTATTGTTGACAATGCCTATGATGTTGGAATATTTTGCGTAAACAGCAGCCTGCTGGCCGACAACAGCTTGGTAAGCAACTGCGGCAATAACGTAGTGCTCAGCTATGGCGGCAATTACAATTTTACTCACTGCACCGTGGCCACTTTTTCAACCAATTATATTTTACATAAAAACCCGGTGCTGAATGTAAGCAACTTCGCTTTTCAAAATGGTGTAACCGTTACTTCAGACCTCAATGCCGTTTTCCGCAATAACATTTTCTGGGGCGATGAAGGCTTTGTTACCAATGAAGCCATCGTGAATAAACAAGGCGCCAACGCCTTCAATGTGCTGTTCGAAAAAAATCTTTACCGGGTGGCAAGCGATCCGGCCAACAGCACCCTTGCTTCCAACATAAAAAACCAAAATCCTTCCTTCGACAGTATTGATGTAAGCAAAAGGATCTTCGATTTCAGGATAACTAAGAACACTACGGCCCCGGGTATCAATACCGGTATGGCAACCGGTTTCCCTAAAGACCTGGATGACAGGAACCGCAGTGTGGGCCTGCCCGACATGGGCTGCTACGAAAAACAATAGCCGTTCATCAATCTGTATTTATTGCTGGCAGGGAATTACTTAATTTTATTCTCCCTTATACATTCCTTAACCTGAACAAAAACATCTTTCATCCGTTATAATTAAAACATTTAAGTATGATCAAGCTATTGGCAATTACCCTTGCTTTTCTTTTCTCCGGTACACAGATCAACCCGGTTGCAAAATCCATCTATGATTTTAAAGTGGAGGCACTGGAAGGAGGATCGATCGATTTTGCTGCTTTTAAAGGCAAGAAGATACTCATTGTAAACACCGCCAGCAAATGCGGCTATACCCCGCAGTATGAAGAGCTGGAGAAATTATACGAAACCTACAAAAACAAACTGGTGATCGTTGGTTTCCCCGCCAATAATTTCGGCGGACAGGAGCCCGGCACCAATGCCGAGATAAAAGAATTCTGCAAAAAGAACTATGGTGTAACCTTCCCCATGGCAGCCAAGATCTCAGTGAAAGGCGATGACATGGCGCCTATTTACCAATGGCTTTGCAACAAAGCCGAGAACGGCGTAATGGATGCCGAGATAAAATGGAACTTCGGTAAATTCCTGCTGGATGAAAAAGGAAACCTGGTTGCTTACTTCCCCAGCAAGGTAAAACCCATGAGCGAAGAGATCACCAGCAAACTTTAAAACATGATCAAACCGCTGGTATTTTTCTCCTTCTTTTTTTCAGGAACTGTTTTTCCCTGCACAACAGTTCAGGCACAAACCAGGGCCATCTACGATTTTAAAGTGGAAGGATTGAATGGAGACACCATCGATTTCGCCGCTTTCAAAGGAAAGAAGATACTCATCGTTAATACCGCCAGCAAATGCGCCTTTACCCCGCAATACGAAGGACTGGAGCAATTGTATGAGAAGTATAAAGACAAGCTGGTGATCATTGGTTTTCCGGCAAACAATTTCTTCTCCCAGGAACCCGGCAGCAACGAAACCATTGCCGCATTCTGCAAAAAGAATTACGGCGTTACTTTTCCCATGGCAGCTAAAATTTCTGTAAAAGGAAAGAACACAGCAGCTATCTATCGCTGGCTTTGCAATAAAGAAGAGAATGGTGTATTGAATGCCAAAATAACCTGGAACTTCAATAAGTTTTTACTGGATGAAAATGGAAAGCTGGTTGAACATTTCACAAGTAAAGTGAAGCCGATGAGTGAGGAGATTGTACGTAAACTATAAGCAACTTCTTTTTAAGATGAGAAGATATCTTCTTTCAGCATTGGCAGTTCTCTTTACAGCAGTAGCCGCAGCACAAATTCCTAAAAGCGGTACGTACATTTATAGTTATTGCGATATAGAATACAATAAATGCCTGAGCAAGTGTAAAGTGACCATCAAAGGCAATAAGGTCTGGGTTTATGCTCCCTCCGGTCTTACAGGAATAAAAGAAGGAGAACTTTTTGAAAAAGGGGAACTGTATAAACATGCGTCGGGCAAATGGACAATCGTTCATTCTGAAAAAGACAAAATATCTATAAAGAGTATTGATGCCGACCTTTTCCTTTGGGTAGATTTTAAAAAAAGACAGTTTTGGGCTTTTTGAATTGGTAAATACTCATCCGGTCTCTGACCGGGATGCACTTGTTCAGAGTTTCCAACTCAACCACATCAACTATCTTTGCCCCATGCAATTTCAATCCATCACCGGCCAAAAAGCAACCAAGGAACAACTGGTTCAGATGGTACAGCACAACCGGCTGAGCCATGCCCTGTTATTCTTAGGCAAAGAAGGCAGCGGCGCCCTGCAACTGGCATTGGCATTTGCACAATACATCACCTGCACCCCCCAAGCCCCTGAAGGGGGCTTGTTTACAGCCTTTGAATCAGAAGCAGAAAACTCCGGTTCCCCTTTAGGGGTTAGGGGCAGCGACTCCTGCGGCACCTGCCCCTCCTGCAAAAAAGCAAACGAACTCATTCATCCCGACATCCATTTCTCTTACCCGGTCATTCCCCGTAAATCGGGCGATAAACCCATCAGTACCGATTATATAAAAGAGTGGCGGGAGTTCATCGCAACAAATCCTTACGGCAATGTGTACGACTGGCTGCAGTTCATCGGCGCCGAAAACAAGCAAGGAAACATCACCGCACATGAATGCAACGATATCATCCGGAAGCTAAACCTGAAAAGTTTTGAGAGCGAATACAAGATCCTCATCATGTGGCTGCCCGAATTTTTAGGTAAGGAAGGAAATAAATTATTAAAGCTTATTGAGGAGCCGCCGCCAAATACCCTGTTCATTCTTGTTGCGGAGAATGAAGACTTAATTCTTCCTACTATTTTATCAAGAACACAGCTGGTAAAAGTCCCAATGCTGAGTAAACTGGATGTGGAGGCGGCCCTGGAATTAAAAGAAGGTGTGAACATGGAAAAAGCCCGGCAGGTGGCTGCTGTTACCGAAGGCAATTTCAGGGAAGCATTACAATTATTGCAACATGCCGATGACGATTGGGAAGCGATGCTCCGGGAGTGGCTCAATGCCGTTATACGAACAGGCCCCGTTGCCCAGGTAAAATGGATCGACGATACGGCTAAGCTGGGCAGGGAAAAACAGAAGCAATTCCTTAAATACTTTATTCATTTATTAGAGCAGGCCATCCGCATACGGGCCATCGGGCCAACAGACAACGACCAACGGTCAACCGATTACGACTTTGCCCTTCGCTTAAATAAGATCTGTTCCATAGAGCAACAGGAGGCCATTATCACCGAATTAGATAAAGCCAGCTACTATATTGAGCGGAATGCCAACGCCAAAATGCTTTTTCATGCCCTTTCTATACGCTTGTATCATATTATTAACAACAAATCATTAATTTTGGTGAATTGAGGAATTTGACCCGGGGTACAGGAATTACTGATTTGAGTTGATATTCGTGTATTATATATTTTGATACCAGCATTTTCAACAATACCAAGCATCGTTGTGTCACTCTCTTGTACGATATACCATTACGGAACATTTTCTGTATCGTAAAAATAGTGCAAGACCATTGCGGAAAGATCGCCGGAAACTCGAAGCTTATAGTAATTCTCCACGGTTCTTAATTCTTCATTCCTAATTATTCATTTTTAATTCTTCTCTATATGGGATGTGGAAGTTGCGGAACATCTAAAGACGGGGCGCCATCGGGCTGCCAAAGCCACGGAAATTGTTCCACCGGAGGTTGTAACCGCATGAATGTGCACGACTGGCTGGCAAACCTGCCTTTCAGCGACCCCGAAAGCGGCTGCCGAATTGTGGAAGTAAGTTTCAACAATGGAAGCCGTAAAGACTTTTTCCGGAACGTTACCCTGCAACAATTTGTAAAAGGCGATATGGTTGCCGTGGAAGGCGTAAACGGTTTCGACGTGGGGATGATCAACATCACCGGCGAACTGGTTCGCCTGCAGTTGAAGAAGAACAAGATGGACGAAAAAAGTGCGGATATAAAGAAAGTGCTGCGCCGTGCCAACGATACCGACATTTCAAAAATGCTGGAAACAAAATCAAGGGAAGCACAGGTACTCATCCGCAGCCGTGCCATTGCCCGCCAGCTAAAGCTGGAATTGAAAATGGCCGAAGTGGAGATACAGGCCGATGGCCGCAAAGCCACTTTCTTCTACATTGCCGATGACCGGGTTGATTTTCGTGAACTGATAAAATTATACGCAGCCGAATTCAAAGTAAAAGTAGAAATGCGCCAGATAGGTGCAAGGCAGGAAGCCGGAAAAGTAGGCGGCATTGGCAGTTGCGGGCGTGAGCTTTGCTGCAGCAGCTGGCTCACCGATTTCAAAAGCGTGAACACCAATGCAGCCCGCTACCAGAACTTAAGCATCAACCAAAGTAAATTAAGCGGTCAGTGTGGCCGGTTGAAATGCTGTTTGAATTACGAACTGGATACCTATATGGATGCTCTTCGTTTCTTCCCGGATGATGCTGATAATATTGAGATAGCAACAAGCCGTGCCTACCTGGTTAAGAAAGATATCTTCCGCAACCTGATGTGGTACAGTATGCCCGACAGTAACAAACAATATCCACTCACCATTGAACGGGTTAAAAAGATAAAAGAGCTGAACAGGCAGGGCATAAAACCCGAAAGCCTGGAGCCGGTGGAAGTGACAAGTAATAAGCCAAAAGAAATTGAACCCGTTTATGCCGATGTGGTTGGCCAGATCAGTTTAAAGAGCCTGGAAAAAACAAGCCGCAAAAGAAGAGACCTGGAGAAAAGAAAAGATCAGCCACGTGGACCCAGGCAGGATCGTGGAGGCCAGGGCCAGCAACCAAAACAAGGCGGTGGCCAACAGGGCCGGCCCGGTAGCGGTGGCAGGCCACAACAATCAGGCGGGGGACAGCAGAACCGTAACCGCAATAATCCAAACAGGCAACAGGGACAAAACCGCAATCCAAACCAGCAACAAAGAAATCAGAACCCAGGCAATAAACCCGGGGATAAAAAATAACGAAGCTTTAAAATTAACGTCGGGTTTTCCATCCGGCGTTTTTTATTTTTGCTGAATAATTGCATACATGTCAATACAGGTAGATAATCTTACAAAACTTTACGGTACACAAAAAGCGGTGGATGGTATATCTTTTAAAGTAGGTAAAGGAGAGATCGTTGGTTTCCTGGGGCCCAATGGCGCCGGCAAATCAACCACCATGAAGATCATCACCGGTTACCTGCAGGCAGACGGAGGCAAGGCTGAAGTATGTGGCCAACAAGTAATGGATAACAGCAATGAAACAAAAAAGAAAGTAGGATACTTACCGGAAGCCAACCCGCTTTACTACGATATGTATGTTAGGGAATACCTCGACTTCATCACCAATGTTCATACCGTATCAAATAAAAAGCAAAAGATAGAAGACGTAATCGGCCAGGTAGGCTTGACCATTGAAGCCAATAAAAAGATCGGCCAGTTAAGTAAAGGATACAAACAACGGGTTGGATTGGCTGCCGCATTGATTCATGATCCCGAAGTGCTGATACTGGATGAGCCCACCAGCGGCCTCGATCCCAACCAGATCGTTGAAATACGGGAAGTGATAAAAAAACTGGGTAAAGAAAAAACGGTTCTGTTCTCCTCGCATATCCTGCAGGAAGTACAGGCCATCTGCGACCGGGTGATCATTATCAACCGGGGAAAGATCGTGGCAGACGATAGTTTAAGCAACCTGCAAAAAAGTAAAACCGGTGAGCATGTTGTACTGGTGGAGTTTAAAGAAAGTATTTCGGTTGACAGGTTAACAGGTTTAAAAGCGGTTACAAACATAGAACAACTTCAAACCTTAAACTTCAAACTTCAAACGGGCGATCCCGAATCTGTTCGCAAACAATTACTGGAATTGAGTTTGCAGAATAATTGGAACATTGTTTCTTTGCAAACCGAGAGCAACAGCCTGGAAGAAGTGTTCCGTTCATTAACGAATCAACCAATAAACTAATTAACTAATTAACCAATTAACGAATCATGAGTTACATCGCCTCCATCCATGCCCGCCAGATATTAGACAGCCGCGGCAATCCAACTGTAGAAGTAGATATTCTTACTGAGAACGAACACCTGGGCCGTGCTGCCGTGCCAAGTGGTGCCAGCACAGGCATCCATGAAGCGGTTGAATTAAGAGACGGCAACAAAAAACTGTATGGGGGAAAGAGTGTGCTTAAAGCAGTTAAGAATGTAAATACCATTCTTGCTGATAATTTACTGGGATGGGATATAGCCGATCAAACCGGTATTGATGCCATGATGCTGGCCCTTGATGGTACAGCTAATAAAGGCAAACTGGGCGCCAATGCAATTCTTGCTGTAAGTATGGCTGTTGCCAAAGCGGCAGCACTGGAAGCAAATCTTCCCTTGTACCGTTATATCGGCGGAACCAATGCAAAGATATTGCCCATCCCGATGATGAACATTTTAAATGGCGGGGCACATGCCGATAACAAGATCGACTTCCAGGAATTTATGATCATGCCCATTGGCGCTTCTACATTCAGCGAAGGATTGCAATGGGGTGTAGAAATTTTTCACAGCCTTAAATCTGTATTGAAGAAAAAAGGGTACAGCACCAACGTGGGTGATGAAGGTGGTTTTGCCCCCAACATCCAAAGCAATGAAGAAGCCATTGAAACGGTGCTTACCGCCATACAGGCTGCAGGATATAAAACCGGCACTCAAATTAAAATTGCTATGGATGCCGCCAACAGTGAACTATGGAATGCAAAAGAGAAGAAATATATTTTTCACAAAAGTGATGGAAAGAAAATGACGAGTGAGCAGTTGGTAAAATACTGGGAGAGCTGGGTTAAGCAATACCCCATCTGTTCTATTGAAGACGGTATGGCCGAAGATGACTGGAAGGGATGGAAAATGCTGACAGAAGCCGTTGGCAGCAAATGCCAGCTGGTGGGCGACGACCTGTTTGTAACCAATGTTACCCGTTTGGAAAGAGGAATTAATGAAGGGATCGGGAACGGTCTTTTGGTTAAAGTGAACCAAATCGGAACCATTACCGAAACGATCAACGCAGTAAGTATGGCGCAGAATAATGGCTATAATACCATCATGAGTCACCGCAGCGGCGAAACAGAAGATACCACTATTGCCGACCTGGCCGTTGCACTTAACTGCGGACAAATAAAGACCGGTTCTGCATCCCGAACCGATCGTATGGCTAAGTACAACCAGTTGATCCGGATAGAAGAAATGCTGGGCGAAAGTGGCATATATCCAAAAGGAAAGATTAAATTTGGAAAGTAAAATACCGGGTACAGGATGCTTGATAAATACGCTAACATCCAGTATCATCGTTTTATCATGAAATTTCTAACCCATATCCCCTCCTGGTTAAAGAACAAGTATCTGCTTGCCGGGGCATTTTTTGTGATCTGGATGTTATTCTTCGATCCAAAAGACATTCCATCGGGTTTTGAGCGAAAACAGAAGTTGAATGAACTTCAAAATAGTGAGCAACATCTTGATGATTTAATAACAGATTCGCAGAAAGAACTACAGCTTCTGAAGAATGATGCCCAAAGTATTGAAAAATACGCCCGGGAGAAATACATGATGAAAAAAGATAATGAAGACCTTTTTATAATAAAGTCCCCATTAAAAAGCGATTAATTTAGTCCTGGAAGGCAATATTCTTCTTTATCAGCCGTTTATGTAAGCGGATATGGATATTTAATTTTTTAACACACAAGCAACTTAACTTGTCTATGCACAACTTTACCCCGGAAGATTTATTACTCTATTTGTATAATGAAACTTCCCCAGCAAGAACAGCCGAAATAAAGGCTGCTTTAGAAACTGATTGGAGTCTTCGTGAACAATTTGAAGTGATCAGTTCAGCTCACAAAAAGCTGGAAACACTTAAAATGTCACCAAGCCAGCAAACAGTTGATTCAATACTGAATTATGCTGAAAAGGCAGTGGCCGAACTTTCAGCACAGGTATGATCCGCTAAAGCTTTTAACGTAATTTTATCCGCCAGTTGGCGGATTTTTTATGACCAAAAAGGAACGGTATCGCTTTTTAATTGACTATTTCCTGCAACATGCCCCCGGGGCAGAAACCGAACTGATCTACGACGACCCCTTCCAGTTGCTGGTAGCCGTTATTCTTTCGGCCCAGTGTACCGACAAAAGGGTAAACCTTACCACCCCTTTCATTTTTGAAAAATACCCAACTGCCGAATTGATGAGTAAGGCTTCTTTCGAAGAACTCTTCCCGCTCATTAAGAGCATCTCCTACCCTAATAATAAAACAAAACACCTCATCGGTATGGCCAAAATGCTGGTGGAAAAATTCGGGGGCCAGGTACCCATGACCGTTGATGAATTGGTTCAATTGCCCGGTGTTGGGCGAAAAACAGCAAATGTGATAACCTCTGTAGTTGACAACCAGCCCAATATGGCAGTGGATACGCATGTCTTTAGGGTGAGTGCAAGGATCGGGCTCACCAGTAATGCCAAAACCCCGCTGGCAACCGAAAAGCAATTACTGCAAAATTTACCCGCCGAGTATGTTCATATTGCCCATCACTGGCTGATACTGCATGGAAGGTATGTATGTACAGCACGAAACCCGGCGTGCAGCAAATGCGGGCTATCGGGTATCTGTAAATATGTGAACAAAAAAAATAAAACTTGAGTCGTTTTTGAGGAATAATCGTTTTATTTGCAATACAGTCTTATCCTTTTGAAACCCCCAGCCAAGAAATAAAACAAAGGATAACTTACACATGAAGAAAATTACATTTTTTGTAAGCAGCCTTATATTGCTTACTGCCCTATCAGAAAAACTTTCTGCACAGTATTATTTTTACGACAGCAAGTATTACGACAGCCCTGTTATGTTTGAAATAGGCGCTTCTGTTGGAGCCATTAACTGCCTCACCGACCTGGGAGGCAACAAGGGCATAGGCAAGAAGTTTGTAAAAGATCTTAACCTGGGTAAGACCAGTGTGGCTGGAAGCATTTTTCTCAGCGCCACCTACCAGAACATGATCGCACTAAGACTGGAAGCAACTTTCGGACAGATAAAAGCCGACGATGCCGTTTTACGGAAAGTGAAAGCAAGCACATTCGGCCGTTATGAAAGGAACCTGAATTTCAGAAGCACCATTACCGAGTTTATGCTGGCTGCTGAGTTGCACCCTTTATACATGATCAATAAATACGATGAAGATAAAGCACCACCAAGAACCTCTCCTTATATATTGGCCGGAGCCGGCTTCTTTTCCTTTAAACCACAGGCACAGGCAAATGGAACATGGGTTGACCTGCAGCCACTGAGCACCGAAGGGCAGGGTTTTGCTGAATATCCTGACCGTAAGCCTTATAAATTGCAGCAAATGAATTTTGCATAAGGTCTTGGAGCAAAGTATGAACTTACTTCTAACATTAACCTGCGGGCCGAATTCGTTTATCGTATCTTAAATACCGATTACCTGGATGATGTAAGTACTTCTTACATTGATCCTACTTTATATCCCAATTATTTTACTGGTGCCAAACTAACCAATGCATTTTTACTGAACGACCGTCAGTATGAACTGGATCCAACACACGTTACCAACCCTGGTGACCAGCGTGGTAACCCAAAGAATAATGACTCTTATTTCTCATTTAATATAAAAGTTGCTTATACTTTTGGAAGGCAAAAGATAAGATATAACTAAGCTGTTACGCTTTAGCGAAGCAGTAAAATATTTCCCTGTTTTTGGATGGGTTGCTTTGTACTGGTCTTGGTATAAGCTACCGACCATACATAATTTCCCATATTCAATAGCTTCCCTTTCAGTTTGCCATCCCAGCCCTGCAACGGGTCCCTGGTAAAGTAAATACGTTCTCCATAGGTATTAAAGATGGTCATGCTGTAGTTCTCCATATCACAGGCATGTAATGGCCTGAAATTATCGTTCAGTCCATCCCCATTAGGAGTGAAGGCATTCGGTAATAATAAGGCGCATGGACAAGGGTCAAAAACAATATTCATTTCGGCTGTATCCCTTCCGCACCCGTTTTCTGCTACAATAGAATAAAGGCCGGTTTGAGTGGCAGTATAAGTTGCTGTTTTAGTCCCATCCTGCCAGGTAATTTCCGAGGTGTTTTCAACCACCGGCCGTATGATAAAGGTTTCTCCGCGGCATAAAGAAGTATCTCCTGGCAAGATCAGTTTAAGACTATCGTTGAAATAAACATTCAGACTATCCCGGAAAACACAATGACCTACAAAGGCAGTAACCGTATAAAAGCCCGGGTTGTAAATATAATAGGTCGACTGGTTTGTATTATTCTGATCATCCCGTTGCGGGGGAATTGATTCCCATTTATACGTACCGGTGCCAAAGTCGGCATCAAGTACCAGCGAATTTCCGCGGCAAAGCGCCGTGTCATTAAAGTTCAGTTGCTTATTTCCCCGGTAACGAACGATCATGGTATCCACTACTTCACATTGTTTGGCAATGGTTACAAAGGCCCAGTACCTGCCTTCATTCCTGATGGTTATAAATGAATCTACGCCGATGTTATAA